>JAKSHV010000184.1 GCA_024399225.1 archaeon
TGTTGTCCCCGTGTGCCAGGATCAATGTGACAGCCGGCTCCGAACTTGCCTCCAACTGGGCATTGGGTGTGGCATCGAGATCGGTCACCACTATTTCAGGGACCTTTCCCAGCCTGAGCATGCGCAGTACCGCGGAACCGGAACAGATGAGGGTTCCTTCCACGGGAAGTTTTACTAGGTCATCCTCGAGGCAGGGTGCGTCACCCACCACGGTGACATCTGATTTCATCAATGGGATGACCGCATCCTCGTCGCAGAGGTCCAAATTCGGTGTGACCGCCTTGAGGATACGCACGGACATGGAATCGGAATCGGGAGAGAAACCGAAATCGGCACAGATCTCCCTGTAGACAGGTTCCCATTCAGTGAACTTCATTGGGAGTGTCCTCTGCATCGGCGGTTGCGGGACCGTACATCTCGTTGACACGGAGACGGAGAATTGAAGATATGATCGCGAAAACGAATCCTGCCAATATCTCGAAGAAGAACAGGTTCTGACCGCTTGCATATAAGGAAGCGTAGTCAAGAAGATAGTCGAGGATTCCGCTGATGATAAGACCGACCGAAACCAGGTTGAGGATCAAGGTGACGTAACGGTATTTGATGGTACGGGAGTTGATGTACCCATCGAGGATCGTTCCGAACATATACATCATAAACGCAAATATGAAGAACCAGGTCGAATACGCAAGGAAGATAAGGATCACCTGGAGGTCGCGTTCGGTATAGACGTTGTTGACTGATAGGATTCCGACGAAGAATCCGGTGATGACCAGTCCGACGGAGGCCACGACGAAGACGAACGACAGACTTCCACCCTTTGCGCTCTTACGGATGTTATCGAAGAATCCCGCCACACGTTCCTCGATGTCGTACGCATAGAACGCGATCAGTACTCCGAACAGGAACAATACCAAAGGAGAGGTGGACCTGCCTACAAAGTCCACGATCGAGGATGAAACGAACATATTAGTGACGATATAGATCATCGACAGCAGAATGAATATCCAGCAGAGTGGGCCGAGGAAACGCCTTTTCTTCTGGGGATCTTCGAAGATCCTTTTGAAGATGTAGAACGTACCTTCGACACCGGGGGCCTGTTTGACATAGACCTTCCTGACAGAATCCACATGGACACGGGAGGTGATGATGGGATAGATGTATTCGTCCTCCGCACCGTCTCCTACGAGGATTGCACGGTCCGGATTGACAAGTTCGAGGACGAGCTCGAGTTGGTCGACCAGGACGGTATCGGATTTGTATCCGACCTTCTGGTTTCCGCATATGAGGGCGACCTCGAAGTCCCCGGAATCAGGATCGTTGGCCATCTCCTTGCAGATGTTAAGTGCGGCGAAGAGAGCATTGGTATCCGAATCCTCGGGATCGGCTATTCCGAGTGCGGTGGCTGCCTTGATGCATTCCTTGTACCCGACGACAGGACTGGAAACGCCTGCCTTGAAGCCGAAATCATCATCTCTGTCGACGACGAGGATCAGAGTCTTCTTCATTCCAGGTTGTTAATGCCCTCGAAGTATACATACCTTGTTCATGCGCGCATATAGGGGAGAACACACCCTATTGACATGAACAGGTCCACCACAGCATTATTAACGGCCCGATAGGATTATTATAGGCGATACAATGCGAGGGGCTGTGTTCATAAGATGGCACGGCTATTCGTGTTTCGAATTTGCCGACGACAATACAAAAGTGGTCATCGATCCCCACGACGGAAAATCGATCGGCGTGTTCCCGCCCAGTGCAAACGCCAAGATCTGTCTGTGCACCCACAACTCCTTCGACAGGAACGCATTCAGGGTCATAGGGGGAAAACACAAGGATATCATCTGCGAAAGAGGTCTCCAGGAAGTCGACGGTTTCAAGTTCGAAGGCCTTCCCTCCTACAGCGATGAGAAGTTCGGGGCCGACAGAGGACCCAACACCATCTATCTTTTCGAAATGGATGGCATCAGAATCGCCTACTGCGGCTGTCTCGGCGACCTCCCCAGCACCGGCGTGGTCGAGAAGCTGAAAAATGTGGACATCCTCTTTGTGCCCGTGGGTGAACACTGGACCCTACCCATCTACAAGGTCAATCAGTTCCTTATGCAGGTAAAACCCAAGATCATCGTACCCACGGATTTCAGGATCGGAGGAATCACCCTTCCCCTTTCCCCGTTGTCCGTCTACACCAACGATGTGGACGAGGACGATGTCGTCCATGTGGGCAACATGGTCGAGCTCGAAGCCGATGACATCTCCGAATTCACCGGTATCTGGGTCTTTGACAGATGAGGTATTTCCATGGAAGAAAACGAGCTCCCCCAGCAATACCAGGCACTTATCGATTCAGGCAATGCGGAGAACATCCACACCGTAGCCAACCTTTATTTCCAGGGACTCGTCGTCAAAGAGGATAAGA
>JAKSHV010000185.1 GCA_024399225.1 archaeon
AGGCTTCGAGCAGTTCACGGTTGATCTGAACGAAGGTCGGTTCCCAGTTGAAACGTGGCATGAACAGTTCCGCCTGCTCGTCCTGTCCTAAAATAAGCAGGGATGCAAGGACTGCCTCGGCACTCATGAGATTCCAGGGCTTTCCGAAATTAATGGGATTTGCAGCGACGAGATAGGGCAGTTTCCTTGCTTTCTCCCCGCGGATATGGGGAATCTCGTCGATGTGAGTCCACGTAAGATCGAGTACGACTATTCCCTTGTGTGCATACTTCAGGTCCGCCGGACTCAGGGTCTCCTTTCCGAAGGGGGAAAGGACGATGCATCCTGGCGGGATCCTGTTTAGGGGGACCTCTTTGGCCAGTCCGAACTTCTCCATACGTTTGGAGGTGCACTTCTTGGGATCGCACTGATCCTTGTCGTAGACCAGGATAGGAATCATGCAGATACCAGGCTCAGGAGTTTTTCCTGTGTTGCCATGTTCTCCTTGACCCAGGCCTCGATACGCTCAGCCATCTCGGTGATGCACTGTGCCAGCTCTGCGTCGTCGGTGCAGGTGAACTCGCTGCGTTTTCCCATGTCGGCGAGGATCTGCTTGCCTGCCCAGGGGGACTGGGAGGAGAGTTCGTTGAAAAGATCCTTCTCGGTCCACACGATGATGTCGTACTGTGCATCCTCGGGAAGATAGGTGGTGTTCTGGAAATCCTTCGACCTCATGTTCCTGAGATCGTCTCCCCTGCGGTACATGACGGAAAGCATGTCGCAGTCGATGATATCATGCTCGGGACCTGCACTGTACACCTCGTAGAGGTTGGAATACATCTTCTTTGCAAAGTACTCGGCAATCTGTGATGAGAGATTGTTCAGGCTGTCGACGAAAAGGACACGGAGTTTCTTGGTGTCCTTGGATTTATTCAGAATGGCCATAGGTTCGCATAGGCTTGCCAATCATAAATATTGTGGGGGTCAAGGTTTTATGCAATCGGAAAGATACAGTACCGCTGCGATGATGAATCGTTTATTCGAGCTGATCATTGATGAGTGACGGGCGAGCTGAGCAGTATTTTCACTTGTAGCCCTTTTATAGCGTAATCGTTTTCTCATAAACATGGAACCGGTTTTACAGGTAGCCCTCGACATGATGCAGCTCAAACGCAGCATAGGTATCGCTGCAGAGGCTGTCGAAGGCGGTGCCGATTGGGTAGAGGTCGGAACCCCGCTCATCAAGAGCGAAGGATCCGAGGCTGTACGCACCATCAAGAAGATGTTCCCCGGACACAAGATCATCGCCGACACCAAGACGATGGATACGGGTGCCTTCGAGGTGGAGATTATGGCAAAGGCGGGAGCGGACATTGTAACCGTTCTCGGTCTTGCAGACGATGCCACCATTTCCGAGGCAGTACAGTCCGGAAGGAAGTACGGTGCCGAAGTCATGGTGGACATGATCAATGTTCCAGACAAGGTAAAACGTGCCAAGGAGATTGAAAAACTCGGAGTAGGTTACATCTGCCTCCACATGGGTATCGATTCCCAGATGAGGGGAGAGGATGCACCTGTCGACATCCTGAAGAAGATCGTCGCCGAGGTTTCCACACCCGTTGCGGTAGCCGGAGGAATCACCGCCGAGACCGCTCAGGAATACGTCAAAGCCGGAGCCTATGACATCATCGTCGGAGGAGGCATCACCAAGACCGATGACATCAAGGCAGCCGCTGCCAACCTCAAGAACGCCATGAAAGGTGTGAAGGTAGACGAGGTCATTGCAAAAAAATACACCGAGGATGAACTTTTCGAGGCATTCTCCAAGGTTTCCACCTGCAACATCTCCGATGCATACCACAAGAAGGGTATCGTTTTCGGACTCCAGCCCCATCTCAAGCACAAGGCAAAGATGATCGGAAGAGCCCTTACTGTCCAAACCTCTAACGGAGACTGGGCCAAACCCGTCGAGGCCATCGATCTTGCAAAACCCGGAGACATCATTGTCATTGATGTCGGAGGGGCACCCATCGCAGTATGGGGAGAACTCGCTTCCAACTCCGCAATGAATATGGGTGTCAGAGGAGTCGTCATCGACGGCGCCATTAGGGACATTGACGACATCATCGACCTTGACTTCCCCGCATTCGCAAGGAGCGTCGTCCCCTGCGCCGGCGAGGCGAAGGGATACGGTGGAATCGGAATCGAGATAACCGTCGGCGGACAGAGGGTCCGTACCGGAGACTGGATCATCGGTGACGAGAGCGGACTCATCGTCGTTCCCAAGGAAGAAGCCGTCGAGGTTGCCAATAGGGCACTCGACGTTCACGAACACGAAACCAGGACCCGTGCAGAGATCAGAAGGGGATCGACCCTTTCAAAAGTCAACGAACTCTGCAAATGGGAACCCGTTAAATGA
>JAKSHV010000186.1 GCA_024399225.1 archaeon
TGACCAAGGAGATCGACAACGTGGTATGCTTCCCCGATGCCCCCACCGAAAGGGGTCTGAAGCACGTCAGGGAGCTTACCCGCATGGCGTCCGAAGGGGAGGAATGCTACATCGTGTTCGTAATACAGATGTCCGATGTGGAATACTTCATCCCCGACTATGATATCCACGAGGAGTTCGGCATCGCACTGGAAGAGGCATCGAAGGCCGGGGTGCACATCCTTGCGTTCGACTGTGTCGTAGATGAGGGAAGTATGGACCTCGGCAAACCGGTCGAGGTCCGTTTCAGGTAAGGTTTTCAGTGGATCTTCCCGTGGCGGGAGACCTTGTTCTCGGGATCGATGACCTCGATCAGGTAGTTGTACTGCTTGATGGCCTTCTCCTGCTGTTCCACCATACGCTTGAAGATCAGTACGGTGTTGAGCTCTCCCTCGACGCTTCCGATCTGGGTATCGGGATCAGCTTCCTTGATCTTCCTGATGACGCTCATCTTCTGGGCCCTGTTGCCCTCGATACCGTAGGCGATGAGGGCCTCGGTGGATGCCTGTCCGTAGATGGTCTCGTTGAGGAAAGACATGATGGCATCGCAGAGTTCGGGGTTGTAGTCGAAGTTGATGTCCTCGGCCATGTTGAGGAAGGCGGTGTTGAGCTTCTTGAGGTAGAATTCGAAGACAACTATCTTGGGTTTCTCGGCATCGGTTCCCAGTTTGGAACTGCTGTACATGTCCTTGAGGTCGTAGAGGGTTCCTCCGGACACGACGTCGAAGTACTTGGGGACCTTTTCGTCGGCGGTCATGAGGGCGTTCTTCCTGGCAAGGAACATCTCGATATAGGGTTTGATGATCCTGTTATGCCTGATGATGGCCCTGGCCTCGTCCCTCTTGCTCCTGTTGCTGTCGTTGAAGTAGGTGAGGGCGTCCATGGCGATGATACCGATGAGGAAACCGACGCAGGTGTCAGCGATGTTGATCAGATGCCAGTATTCGTCACGGTTGGAGTATCCCTCGCCTGCCATGGATTTGAAAAGGATCAGGAGACCTTCGAACACGATGAAGGCGATGATGAGGATTCCTGAGGAGACCGCCATGGTCCTGAGCATGCTGCGGCTCTCGAAACGTGCCGCGCTGTTCCTGACGTTCTTCTTCTTGACCTCCTTGCGGGTCCTGGTATCGGTCCTGGCGGACTGTTTTTCGGAACGTTTCCTTTCGGATTCCTCTTTCTTCTTCTGTTTGGCCCCTCTTGTGGAACGGTCTAGACTCGAAGCCATTATTCTTTCTCCCTGTTGCAGATTCCTGCACTTAGTGCGGTGCACATCCTGAAGAGGTCCGTAACGGACCACTTGGATGTATATGATACCTCGGGGATGGAATCCGTCTAAAAAAAGGTTTATTACATAAATTGCCTTTAAACTGCACAATAGCAAGGGATGCGCTATGGCAAACACCGTGATTATCTTCTCATCGTTCGCGGGCAAGACCCGCAAGGTGGCGAACTACCTCGCCAAGAAGCTCGAGGCGGACATCTTCGACCTCAAGCTCCAGACCGACATCGACCTGTCTTCATTTTCCAGGGTCATCATCGGAAGCGGCGTCCATGCCGGACACGCTTACGGAAAGGTCGAGAAATTCATCGAGAACAACCGCGACGTACTGAATGGAAAGGACACCTACCTCTTCCTGAGCTGTCTCTACGACGGTGACCGTGCTGACACCCAGTGTTCTGAGATCTCCAAGGAGATCCTGATCGACAATGCTGTGTACTTCTGCACCCGCGGGGAGAAGAACGAGGCGGGCCTCAACGCCGACATCGATGCCTTCATCGAGAGGCTGACCGCATGAGCGGTGCCGCGATCATAATCATCATCTACCTTGTACTGAACCTCATCTCGTTATGCGCCTACGCCTGGGACAAGCACAAAGCGGTCGCCGGCAAATGGCGTACCAAGGAGTCCACCCTCCTCGCCCTGGGATTGCTGGGGGCATGGGGTGCGGTCATCGGAATGAAGAGGTTCCACCACAAGACTCAGAAGCCCAAGTTCAAACTGAACTACCTGTTCCTCTTCCTGCACATCGTGGGAATCATCGTGGTCGTCTACCTGACCTATCTAAGGTGAAATTCCTTTCCCGGAGCTTCCTCCGGGAACAAAACCTTTCCAAGTTTTTCACTCGGACCTTTCTCTGATCATCCTGTCGATACGGGGTGACGGAGGAAGCCCGTTCTCCCATGCCTTCCTGACGTCGAGCTCCAT
>JAKSHV010000187.1 GCA_024399225.1 archaeon
CTGGGAATCGGACGCGGATCGTGATGCGCAGCTCGCCATGTACGCGTTGTGGGTGAAAATGAACTCTCCTGACGCGAAGGGTGTCGTCCTAGTCTGGTACATGCTGAAGAAATCCGGTGACGAGATGGTCCTCACATCCAAAAGGAACCAGACACAGCTGAACAAACTGGAGAAGGAGACCGTTCTCAGGATCAGGGATATCGAATGCACTGAGGATTTCCCCATGGTGAGGAGCAAACTGTGCCACTGGTGCATGTACGAGAAGTTGTGTTCCGGAAGCACACTTTAAACGTTCCAAAACCCATTACCCAATCATAGCAGGTTTTTCAAATGCAGAAACTCGAATCGGTTCAGGCGGACGCCTTGCAGGATGTCCTTGCGAAGGCTGTCCAGAAAATGCAGGACCTCGGTGCTGAGTTCGCGGATGCGAAATCACAGACCGTCAGGAACATCGGAGTCAGTTCCATCAACGGAGACCTAAGGCAGCTCGTCAGGAAGAGTGTCGGCGGAGTCTGCGTACGTGCGTGGATCGGCGGAAGATGGGGATACGGAAACGTCTCCTCCTTCGACAATGACGCCATCATGAAAGCCGCCGAGGAAGCGGTCAAGAATGCATCCGGAGACAGGAAATCCGACCTCAAACTGGAGCCTGCGGTCGTCCAGAAGCACATGAAGGCACAGGTCAAGGTCCATCCCGACACCATCGATCTCGATGAGAAGATCGAGGTCGCAAGGACCCTTGACAAGGCTCAGAACATCGACGAGAGGATCGCCAACTCCATCGGAAGCTATTCCGAGGAGATCAAGGACAACTGCCTCATCAACTCCGCCGGTTCCGACATCTCCTGGCAGGAGGTCAGGACCCTCTGCAGGGCCATGTCCATCGCATCCGACGGAACCAACATGGAGAGGTACTACGACGGGCCCGATTCCACCAAGGGATTCGAGGTCGTCAAAGAGACCGACCTGGAGCAGCTGGGAAGGCACACTGCAGAGGAGGCCATCGCGACCCTTTCCGCCGTAAGGTGTCCCTCCGGAAACCTCACGGTCATCTCCGACCCCATGATCACCGGTCTTCTCGCACACGAGGCCATGGGACACGCTTCCGAAGGTGACGAGATCACCAAGAAACGTTCATTCCTCACCGGAATCGTCGGTCAGAAGGTCGCCTCCGACCTCGTTTGCATGTACGACAACGGAACCGTTCCCGGAGCACACGGTTCCATCCCCTTCGACGACGAGGGAACTCCCTCATCCTGCACCAAGATCATCGACCACGGTGTGTACAACAGCTACATGCACTCACTGGAGACCGCTTCGCAGCTCGGCGTCAAACCCACCGGAAACGGACGTGCCGAGAACTTCGGAAAGAGGCACTGGGTAAGGATGACCAACACCTACTTCGGTCCCGGCGACTGGAACAAGGACGAGCTCATCGCCGACACCAAGGACGGAATCCTCTCCGACAAGATGGTCAACGGTATGGAGGACCCCGTCGGAGGCTGTTTCGAGGCCAAATCCCTGCGCGGATACCTCGTGAAGAACGGAGAGATCCAGGGTATCGTCAAATCATTCACGCTCACAGGAAAGTCCATCGACATCCTCAACACCGTCGATGCTTTCTCCGACGAGGTGATCCTCGACGGCGGAATGTGTGGTAAGGGTATCGAGGACTGGGTACGTGTATCCTCCGGAGGACCTTACATGCGTGCCAAGATGATCGTGGGAGGCGGACAGTGATGAACGGATACATCGCAGAGAAGGCAATGCAGCAGCTGAAGAACTACGACCAGGCAGAGGTCTATGTCTCCAATACCACCGTGCACACCATCTACATCGACAACTCCCAGATCTCCAACATCGAGAGCAAGGACGACCTCGGAATGATGTTCCGCATGACCAAGGACGGAAAACAGGGAAAGGCCTCCGTGGCCCTCAACAGCCCCGAGGCAGAGGTTAACTGTCTCGAGATGGCCGATTCGGTGCTCAAGTACTCCCCTGTCAACAAATCCCTCAACCTCTTCGCACAGCCCGAGCAAGCCAAGATCGCCATGCCCGACGTGCTTGACAAGAATGTGGTCGAGATAACCCCCGAGGTCCTCAGGGACCTCGCCAAGAGGGTCATAGACTCGAGTTCTGATTGCAACGGAACCTCCGTCAAGATTCCCCGTGCCCAGATCCGTGTCTCCGTCACCGAATCCCATGTGATGAACAGCAACGGCGTTGATGCGGAGCACACGAGCTCC
>JAKSHV010000188.1 GCA_024399225.1 archaeon
ATGACTACAAGAAATCCGACAAGGCCGCCAACAGGGTCATCGGATATGTCATGAAGCAGACCGGAGGACAGTACACCTCTGCCGAGATCGTCGAGTCCACCAAGAAGCTCATCGAAGCCAGGCTTTGAGCAAAACCCCTATCAACACCGCCTCCCTTCGGGGAGGTGGTTTTACGCCCGGGATCTCCCCGGGCAATGTTTTCAATAATTCAGACCCGCCACGGTTCTGAGGAAATATTCGTGAATCGCCGTACTGTCCGTTATCTCGGGATGGAACGCGACTGCCAGGAGCTTGCCGTCCCTTGCGGCCACGATACGTCCGTCCACGACGGCCAATACCTCTGCATTTCCGGACACGCTTTCGATACAGGGTGCACGAATGAAGGTCATCGGCACCTTGCCGAGATCTGCGAAGTCCTCGTTTGCGTAGAAACTTCCCAGCTGCCTTCCATAGGCGTTCCTCAGGACCTTGATGTCCATTGCGGGGAGTGCGGGAACTCCGCCCTCGACCTCCTTCGCCAGGACGATCATACCCGCACAGGTGCCGAATGCAGGAAGGCCTTCTGCAATTCTCTTCTTGAGATCCTCGAGAAGGTTCAGTTCCCTCAGAAGCTTTCCCATTACGGTACTTTCACCACCCGGGATGATAAGGGCGTCGAAGGGCCTTTTCAGGTCCTCCGAGTTCCTTATCTCGAAATGATCAACGCCGAGCTTGGTCAGAACCTTCTCATGTTCGAGAAAAGCTCCCTGAAGTGCCAGCACGGCGACGGTGACCATCTCACTGTCCCCTTTCTGCCATGATGGTCTTGATTTCCTCGGCGTTAATTCCGACCATTGCCGGACCGAGGTCGGTGGAGAGCTCTGCGAGAAGCTGGGGGTTGTTGTAGTTGGTGACGGCCTTGACGATCGCCTGTGCCCTCTTCTCGGGGTTTCCGGATGCGAAGATTCCGGAACCTACGAACACTCCCTCTGCACCGAGTTGCATCATAAGTGCGGCATCTGCGGGAGTTGCGACTCCACCTGCTGCGAAGTTGACGACGGGGAGCTTTCCGTTCTCGTGGACATATCTGACGAGGTCTACAGGAACCTGGAGCTGTTTTGCTGCCTCGTAAAGCTCGTCGGCACGCATGTTCTGGATCCTTCTGATGTCTGCGTTCATTGCCCTCATGTGGCTTACTGCCTGGACAACATCTCCGGTTCCGGGCTCACCCTTGGTCCTGATCATGGATGCACCTTCTGAGATCCTCCTGAGGGCCTCTCCGAGGTTCCTGGCGCCGCATACGAAAGGCACCTTGAACTGGGTCTTGTCGATGTGGTAGATGTCATCTGCGGGGGTGAGGACCTCGCTCTCATCGATGTAATCGATCTCAAGTGCCTCGAGGATCTGTGCCTCCACAAAGTGTCCGATGCGGACCTTTGCCATAACGGGGATAGAGACTGCATCCTGGATTCCCTTGATCATCTTGGGGTCGCTCATACGGGAGACTCCACCTGCTGCACGGATGTCTGCGGGAATGCGTTCGAGAGCCATGACAGCGGCTGCTCCTGCCTTCTCCGCAATACGTGCCTGCTCAGGAGTGGTGACATCCATGATGACTCCGCCCTTGAGCATCTCTGCAAGATCCTTGTTAAGCTGATACCTGTCGTTGGACATTTGTTATTTCCTGGTCCGGCCGTCAGGCGTGAGAACACATCGGACGGCCATACAACCGTCCGTAACTACATGTGATTGTGACTTTAAGGGTATCTCCGACAATCGTTAACAATTTGAGGAGAGGATATTGGTTGCGGAAACGACAGCATATCCCCAACCAAAGGACTGTACCTGAATTATGATAATAGAAGACCCAGGCACCCCGAAGGGGCCTGGGAAGTTAGTGTTTTACTCTGCGTCGGGGTTGAACTCTTCGGCATCCTCGATTCCGAGGTCGCCTGCGAGGGAGATGATCTGAAGCTCGGTGAGCTTCTCGTCATCAACGACGGAGGGAGAACCGTCGAGCAGGGAAACTGCCTTCTTGTTCTTGGGGAATGCGATGA
>JAKSHV010000189.1 GCA_024399225.1 archaeon
TTCCTTGCCAACCGCATCAATATCCTCTCTTCTGGAGACGAGAGTGCCAAATCACTCGGAATCGATGCAAACAAACTGAGGATCATCTGTCTTGTCACGGTATCCCTCATCACCGCATCCATCATCAGCTATGTAGGAACCATCGGATTTGTAGGACTTGTTGCACCCCATATCGCAAGGATATTCATTGGAAACGATAACAGGTTCCTCATCCCGGCCGGAGCAGTGTTCGGAGGTTTCCTGATGATGTTCTCCGACTACATCGGTTGGTCAATCATCGCCCCGTCTGTACTGGAGGTCGGAGTAGTCACCGCATTCATCGGAGGGCCCATGTTCCTGTGGCTCATCATCCGTGAGCGTAAGGAGGTATGGGCTTGAAGATAGAAGTCAAGAACATGGACTTCTTCTACGGGTCCAAAAAGATCCTTACCGACATCAATCTGGAGATAGAGAAGCCCGGCCTGATTTGTATTGTGGGTCCCAACGGAGTGGGTAAATCCACTCTTGTAAAATGCATACTGGGTCTTCACAAACCCTCCGCAGGAACCATCCTAGTTGACGGCGTGGACATCAGTCTGATCCCACCAAAGGAACTGTCCAAAATCATGGGATTCGTACCCGTTCAAACCAATGAGGTGTTCTCCATGTCTGTTGTGGACACCATCATGATGGGACGTTATCCTCATCAGAAAATGGGTGTGGCTTCAGATCTGGATTGGAAAATCGTCAACCGCGCCATGAATATGATGCAGGTAAAACATCTCGCCACCCAGAACTTTAACGAACTGTCTGCAGGACAGCATCAGAAGGTAGCCATCACCAAAGGTCTGGCACAGACCCCCAGGGTGCTGATACTTGATGAACCGACCTCCAACCTCGATGCAAAACACCAGCTCCAGGTAATGGAGACCCTGAGAGACATCGCACATGAGGTGGGCATGATAATCATCATGGTCAGCCATGACCTCAACCTCTCTTCCAAATTTGCAGATGAGGTCATAATGATGTCAGTTCCAGGCGTTATCCACAAGGTGGGATTGCCAGAAGAAGTCCTCACTGCAGACAATATAAGCACAATCTACGGCGTGGAATGCGAGGTCATAATCCACAAAGGAAGACCCCATGTAATCCTCGAAAGAGCCTTGGAAGAAAACTGATTAACCTGACCGGTCCCCCGGGATCGGTCGTTCCTTTTCAATAGTGCCAGATATTAAAAAAGTAGGGCCCGAAGGCCCTGTGAATGGTTTCAGTCCTGCCTGTCAGCGATCTGCTTGCAGACCTTGGCGATGAACTCGTCGGTAGGCATGGTTCCGAGGTCGCCTGCGTCCCTGCTCCTGACAGCGACGACGGTTCCGTCCTCGGCCTCCTTCTCTCCGATAACGAGCATGTAGGGGACCTTCTGAAGCTGAGCTTCACGGATCTTGTATCCGATCTTCTCGTCCCTTGCATCATTCTCGACACGGATTCCGGCAGCCTTGAACTGTGCGGTGATCTTCGCTGCATAGTCCCTGGACTTCTCGGAGACGGAAAGGACCTTGACCTGGACGGGTGCGAGCCAGGTGGGGAACTTTCCTGCGAAGTGCTCGATGAGGATTCCGATGAACCTCTCGATGGATCCGAAGCAGACACGGTGGATCATGATGGGCCTGTGCTTCTGACCATCGGCACCAGTGTACTCGATGTCGAACCTCTGGGGCATCTGGAAGTCGAGCTGGATGGTTCCGCACTGCCAGGTCCTTCCGATGGCATCGACGAGATGGAAGTCGATCTTGGGTCCGTAGAAGGCACCGTCTCCCTCGTTGATCTCGTATTTCCTTCCGAGATGCTCGAGGGCGGTCTTCAGGGCGTTGGTGGCCATCTCCCACTCCTCATCGGTTCCCATGCTGTTCTCGGGACGGGTGGAGAGCTCGATGTTGTACTTGAAT
>JAKSHV010000019.1 GCA_024399225.1 archaeon
GCGGTATCGCCATCGCACCCCATCCCTTCTCCGTCCACGTCGACGGAATGCAGGAGAAGATCCTCGAGCTTCCCATTGAAGGATTCGAGGTGATCAACGGCGGACACCCCGACATCTATTCCAATTATTTCGCCAAGAAGGTCATGGACCTCTTCCCCGGAAGGTGGGCCGAGACCTCCGGTTCCGACGCACACTCCGTCCACACCGCAGGTTACAACTGGACCGAGTTCCCCGGACGTTCCGAAGACGATTTCAGGAACGCCATCCTGAACAAGACCACCGTCGGTGTCGGAGAGCCCGCACCCGTTCTTGCACAGGTCCAATGGAGCATGCAGGTCGTATGGGGCGGACAGAAGCTCATGTACAAGGCACTCAGGAGGAAGCTCGAACCCGTTCCCGAGAACGAGCTCATCGCCAAGTGCATCAGGAACAGCGACATCAAGAACGCCACCGGAATCATGATGGGATTCATCTACGACTTCCCGTTCACCAGCATGCTCGCAACCCTCATCAGCACCGGTGTGCTGAAGCACCGTGCGAAGGTCGCCATGAAGACCATCGACCAGCGTCTCGAGTCCATCCAGAAATTCGTCAACGAGATGGATGCCAAGAGGGCGATGAAGATCAGCGGAGAGGACATTGCTCCTCTGAAGGAAGCCATCTCCGAGATGGATGAGGATGATGTCGCAAGGGCCGAGTGAGATATACGGCGTCGCCGTCAATGTTCCCGCATCCCATCTCGATTTATTGATGGATGCGATTGATTCAGTTCTCGAACCTGTGTATCCGGGATACCGCAGGTGTTTCTACTACATGCCCGTGAAGGGTACATGGATCCCAGTCGAGGGTTCGAACCCGTACGATGGAAAGATCGGTGAAATATCGGTCGCAGATGAAGTACATCTGAAATTCGTTTGCAGAAAAGAGGACCTTTCTAAGGTCCTGAAGAAAATCGATGAAGTGCATCCCTATGAGGAACCCGCCGTAGACGTGGTCCCTCAGTTGGGATGGAGATCGCTCATTGATCCTTCTCCTTGATGTTGAAGACGTTGTCGAAGGTCCTCTGGAGCCTGAAGGTCTTGATTCCGTTCCTTCTGTACTCCACATCCTCTGCGGTGATGAGTCCCATGTCCTGGAACTGCAGGAGGAGTCTGTCACCCTCGTCGTAGTCGAAATAGACTCCGACGATGATGTTGAGCTTGTGGTTGCGGCAGTTGATCTCGTCGGGGATGGCTCCGTTGACGCCTTTCGCCATGACGTGGTCGAAGACCTCCTTCTTCTTCAGGAGCTCGAGACCGATGTCGCAAAGCTGGAGGCAGCGTTTGTAGTCCTCGGAGTTGAATGCTCCGAGCACGGCGGCATCGTTGATGTCGAACCTCTCGCAATCGGACATCTTGATGTCCCTTACGGTATCGTACATGGATCCGACGAACCTGTAGTTGGCATCCTCGATGGCCTGGGAGAATACAGATAATACAAAGGAGGATGCGGAAGAGGCATCTGCCTTGTCGAGATACCTCTTGAGCTTGACCTTGTCGGGCTCTGCGAGTGCGTTGTACCATTTCTTGAGTCCAGCTTTGACGACCTTCTCGGGAATGTCCTTGTTGCCGAATCCTAACATGATCAGGTCATCACGGAGGCACCATAAAACGATGACGGACAAGACCCAGATTCCTATTCCTATCTGACTATTAACAATAGTTTATCGGAATAATCTATTGTTAATTATTATTTTAAGAATAATTTTAAAAGATTTTGATTGAATAAGAATAAATACACTCCGTTCAATCACTAAACTATGACACTGTATAACTCTGTGACCGAAGCAATTGGAAACACACCTCTGATCAAACTGAACAAACTCGCTCCCGCAGGATCCGAGATCTACGTGAAACTCGAGAGCAGGAACCCCGGAGGATCCATCAAGGACCGTGCCGTTCTTTCCATGATCAACGATGCAGAGGCCCGCGGAAAACTCAAGGCCGGAGGAACCATCATCGAGCCCACCTCCGGAAACACCGGAATTGCAATCGCACTCATCGCCGCAGCACGCGGATACAAGGCAATCCTCGTCATGCCCGAGACCATGTCCAAGGAGAGACAGGCCTACATGAAGGCATACGGAGCAGAGCTCGTCCTCACTCCCGGATCTCTCGGAATGCAGGGAACCGTCGACAAGGCAAACGAACTCCAGCAGTCCACCCCCAACTCCATCATAATCGACCAGTTCGGAAACCCCGCCAACATCCTCGCACACAGGTCCGGAACCGGAAAGGAGATCCTAGCAGACCTCCCCGACGTGGACTACGTCGTCGCAGGATTCGGAACCGGAGGAACCATCAGTGGTATCGCAATGGCACTCAAGGATGCAGGATCCAAGGCACAGACCATCGCTGTCGAGCCCGAGGAGTCCTCCCTCATCACCGGTGGAAAGGCCGGACCCCACAAGATCCAGGGAATAGGAGCAAACTTCGTCCCCGGAAACCTCCGCAAGGATGTCATCACCGCGATCGAGACCGTCAAATCCGCCGACGCAGTCGCAATGGCAAAGACCGTTGCACGCGAGGAAGGAATCTTCATCGGAATCTCCGCAGGTGCAAACATCGTGAAGGCAATCGAGGTCGCCAAGAGGGCCCCTGGATCCAAGGTCGTCGCCATCATTCCCGACGGCGGAGATAAATACGTGAGCATGGGTATTTACGAGTGAATAGATCCGAGGAAACAGTATGCCGATAAAAGTTCCAGACAATCTTCCGGCCGCAGCCGTATTGGAGAACGAGAACCTCTTTGTGATGCACAAAGGGAGGGCGGAGTCCCAGGACATCCGTCCGCTCGACATACTTATCCTCAACCTCATGCCCACCAAGGTTGAGACGGAGATCCAGCTGATGAGGCTGCTCTCCAACAACCCCCTTCAAACAAACATCACACTTTTGAGAATGGAATCCCACAGATCCAAGACCACTTCCCAGGAATACCTCGATAGATTCTACGACACATTCGACAATGTCAAGCAGAAGAAATGGGACGGAATGATCATCACCGGAGCCCCCGTCGAGAACTATGACTTCGAAGAGGTGGACTACTGGGGAGAGCTTTCCGAGATCATGGAATGGTCCAAGACCAACGTCTTCTCCACCCTCCACATCTGCTGGGGAACACAGGCAGGACTGTACTACCACTACGGTGTCCCCAAATACCCTCTCGAATCCAAGATGTCCGGAGTGTTCAAACACAGGGCACTTGTCGATAACGAATTACTTCTCAAAGGATGCGATGACGTCTTCAGCTTTCCCCATTCAAGGCATACGGAGAACAGGCTCGAGGACATCATCAAGAATCCCCGTCTCCACGTCATCGCACATTCCGACAAGGCCGGAGTGGGCATAGTCGTGAGCGAGAAGTACGGACAGATTTTCATAACCGGCCACATGGAATACGACACCAACACCCTCTCCTACGAGTACTACAGAGACCTCGGAAAGGGCATGAACCCCCATGTGCCAGACAACTATTTCCCCGATGACGATCCCTCCCGCGACCCCGTCAACACCTGGAGGAGCACCGCCAATCTCATCTTCGGAAACTGGCTGAACTACTACGTCTACCAGCGCACTCCCTACGATAAGAACAAGATCGGAATCGAGTGGTTCATCTGAGAAAACCATTGTTTTCACTGCCACGGTGCGTATAGCTTACGTGCCGTGGCTTATTCCACGGCACAACTTTTTATAGGCTAGGGGACTGGCTCGTCACAGAGCAATTAAAATGACCACAGAGAAAATTAACACTGATGAAGCTCCGATGGCAGTCGGTCCCTATTCCCAGGCGATCGTTGCCGGAAACCTTGTTTTCACCGCAGGCGAGATCCCCGTAGACCCCCAGTCCGGAGAGATCCCCGAGTCCATCAACGACCAGGTAGAACTCGCCATGACCAACCTCCTCGCAGTGCTCAACGCAGCAGGGGTTGCCAACAACCGTGTCACCTCCGTGACCGTATACCTCACCGACATCGGTGACTTCTCCGCCATGAACCTGGTCTACGCAAAGTACTTCGAGGAGCCCTTCCCCGCAAGGTCCTGCGTGGAGGTCTCCGCACTCCCCAAGGGAGTCAAGATCATGGTCAGCGCCATCGGTACCAAGGACCAGTAAATTTTCTTATTTCCGGGCACATGCCCGGAACTGCTTTTCATCCGATTTCTCTATCTAGAAAAATGGACCCAGATTCGTGGAACCACAATAATGGATCGTTAAGTGAGGCCAGAAGGCCCCTGAATTGTTTTACAATGATTTGGCGAGCTCGTAAGCTTTCTGCACGAAATCTGTTCCGGCAAGGGCCTCTGCATCCTTGCATCCGACCGCGTTGACCATTCCGACGAACTCGGTTCCGTAATACTTGGCAAGAATGTCGATCTGCTTGACGGTGGGTTCGCAGATCATCTCATCGGGATTAGTGGCCGCGGTGAGAAGGGCGAGCCTGGGCTTGTTCTCCATGATGACCTTGTCGAAACTGAAGAAACGGTCGAGGACGAGCTTGAGCTGTGCGGTCATTCCGATGTAGTAGATCGGAGTGACGAAGACGATGAGGTCGGCCTTGGTTGCCTCTGCCTCGATCTTGACCATGTCGTCGGTCCAGACGCATACTCCGTGGCTGATGCAGTTGGTGCATGCGATACAGGGGTGGACGGTGAGACCGTTGCAGTTGATACATACAACCTCGTGGTTGTTTTCCTTGGCACCTTTGACGAAGCTCTCAGCGAGAGCTGCGGTGGTTCCCTTCTTGTGAGGGCTGCCGAGAAGCATCAGAATCTTCATGATGATGTGAAACGCGACATGTGATAAAAGGCTGGCGAATCGGAAATTGAGAGAGGAGATTAATGGGGCGGACGAGGAGGAACTGCATCCGCCCCGAGGGGACAGGGCAATGGCCCACCCGGCATGTGCCAGGCAGGCTGTTTAATGTGTTTCGGCTCAGATCTTGCTGAATCCTTCCTCGAGGTCGGCGATCAGGTCGTTGATGTTCTCTGCTCCGATGGAGATACGAACGGTGGTAGGCCTGATGTGGACCTTTGCAAGCTCCTCCTCGGTCATCTGGGAGTGGGTGGTGCTTGCGGGGTGTATGATGAGGGACTTCTCGTCTGCAACGTTTGCAAGGAGGCTGAACAGAGTGAGGGACTCGGTGAGCTTCTGTGCCTGTTCTTTGGTTCCCTTGACGTCGAAGGTGAAGATGGATCCGGCACCCTGGGGGAAGTACTTGTTGTACAGTGCGTGGGTGGGTGCGTCGGGCAGCGAGGGGTGGCTAACGGATGCAACCTTGGGGTGGTTCTTCAGGTACTCGACGATCCTGAGTGCGTTCTCGGTCTGTTTGTCGAGACGGAGGGACAGGGATTCGAGGGAGACCAGGAGGGCGAATGCGGTGACGGGGGAGATGGTTGCTCCGGTGTCACGGAGGAGGATTGCCCTGATCCAGGTTACGAATGCTGCGTTGGGAAGTGCGTCTGCGAAGGTCACACCGTGGTAGGAGGGGTCGGGCTCGGAGAGGTTCTTGTACTTTCCGTACTCCTTCCAGGGGGTCTTTCCGCTCTCTACGATGACACCTGCGATGACGGTTCCGTGTCCAGAGATGAACTTGGTTGCGGACTCGACGACGATGTCTGCTCCATGCTCGATGGGCCTGAAGAGGTAGGGGGATGCGAAGGTGTTGTCCACTACGAGGACGACCTTGTGCTTGTGTGCGATCTCGGCGATTGCCTCGATGTCGGTGACATCTGCGTTGGGGTTTCCGAAGGTCTCGACGAACAGGAGCTTGGTCTTCTCGGTGATGGCCTTCTCGAAGTTCTGGGGATCGGAGGGGTCGACCCATTTGGTGGTGACTCCGTAGTTCTTCCTGAGGGTGTGCTCGAAGAAGTTGTAGGTTCCTCCGTAGATGTTGTTGGCAGAGACGATCTCGTCGCCAGTGAGTGCAAGTGCGTTCACTGCGTATGCGACTGCAGCTGCTCC
This sequence comes from archaeon, assembly GCA_024399225.1. Taxonomy (GTDB): domain Archaea; phylum Thermoplasmatota; class Thermoplasmata; order Methanomassiliicoccales; family Methanomethylophilaceae; genus Methanomethylophilus. Next base: position 6,001 of record JAKSHV010000019.1, read on the forward strand.
GGATGCGACTGCAAGTGCAGCGGATCCACCCTCGAGGGCTGCGATCCTGTCCTCGAAGACTGCCTGTGTGGTGTTGGTGAGCCTACCGTAGATGTTTCCTCCCTCTGCGAGTGCGAACCTGTCGGCTGCCTGCTTGGAGTTCTTGAAGACGTAGGAGGAGGTGAGGTAGATGGGGACGGCCCTGGAGTCGGTCACGGGGTCGGGCTGCTCCTGTCCTTTGTGGATCTGGAGAGTGTCGAAGCGGTATCCTTTGGGGTTGAGGGGTCCGGTAGGGACGTTGTACTCGTCTGCTACGGTGAAGGTTTTCTTGTCGTTTGCCATTTTTGATTTCTCCTTTGTAAGCAGTACTGTGCTGCTTTGTTAATTATAGTTAATATTCTCAAATACTTAAAAACAATTGTTTGAATTAGTCATATCTGAATAATCAAGCCTTAATATTCTGCTCGAGCATAAATTTAACGGATATTTGTACAAAAATATTCAAAAACTGAATATTCAGATAACTCCGCCGAGTGCGGGGTTGACAAGCTTTCCGAGAATTGCATCACGGATGAATGCGTTGTACTGAGTGAGGTCCTTCTTCTCGTTGATGATCTCGGACACGGCATCCTTGATGTGTGTGAATATCTCGCGGTAGATCCTGCAGGAGTCTCCGCCGTTGTTCTCGATACCGCCCTGGTTGAGGGCGTCGATGCTGCATCCGCCCTGGCAGAACTTGAAAAGGTCGCAGGACTGACATTTCTGCCTGCGGACGATGGTTCCCTGAAGGATGTTGACGAATCCCTCGGTCCTGAAGCAGTCACCTATGCTCTTTATATTATCTATATTACCGAGCTTCATCGAGGAAGGACAGGGCTTGGCACAGGGATACAGGTCACCGTTGGGATACATGCACAGCCATTTGGTGAGACAGGAGCTGTGTGCACAGTCGGACTCCTGAGGGGTTCCGAGTGCAGACAATACATACTGATAATGGGGGAGAAGAGGAATCCTGGAGGTGGTGTCGGTGAGCCACTCGTCGAATGCTGCGATCGAGGATTTGATGTAAGCGTCAGCATCAGGAACAAACTCCGGATGACATGCGGTGCATCCGATGGGGAGCACGGGGACCATGCTGACAGCCGCACCGATGTCACGGAAGTGGCGGTATATCTCCAGCTGCTTGTCCTGGCAATCCCTGGAGATGGTGGAGTTGACGGAGAACACCCTTTCCTTGTCGCTCATGGCGATGATCTGCTTCTCGATCTTCTCGCCGTTCTCGCGGAGGATTCCGTCATAGGGACCTTCATGGGAGATTCCGATGTTGACCTTCTTCTCCTTGCAGAAGTTGATGAACTTGCGGTCGAGTTTCAGACCGTTGGTCTGGATGGTATTCCCGTACCTTTCCGGTCCGAAGATCTTCTCCTGCATGTCGAGTACCTTCTTGTAGAATACGAAAGGCATCTCGAGAGGTTCTCCGCCGTGCCATACGAACCATACGGAATCGTATTCCTTGCTGAGAATGTTGAAAAGGCGTTCGAGCCTGTCAAAAGATATCCTCGCTTCCGAGGTGAGTTCCTCGGAAGTGTGGTAGCAATGCCTGCAAGCCATGTTGCAGGCAAGGGTGGGTTTAATGACCACAGACAGAAAGCGGCTCATAATGAGACCAGTTTTCTGTTTCAGAAGGGCCAGTAGGTGTAGAAGCCGTTGAAACCGTTGGTGCAGTAGCAGCAGCAGACACAGCAGATTCCGACTCCGACGAGGAGTGCGATGTGCTGACCTGCGGTCCTGCAGCATCCGTAGTTACCGCAGCATCCGTAACATTTGGGGTCTCCGTTGATGGGACCGTGGATTGCGTCGTTACCGTCGGCGTTTTTGGGGGCGTTGTAGTCCTTTACGTGTTCCTCGCCGGTCTCGATTGCGAGAGAGGTGAATGCGAGGGGGGACTGGCTCATATAGGATGCGATAAGATCTTCAACAGACTGTGACATATTCTCACCCTGCCATATTACTGGCTTAGATAAACTCCGTAACCGTTCCCAATATATAATCTTCGTCGACTGGCTGAGCCAGATTTTTTTGTAAATAGAGAGGCTTCCCCTTAGGGGAGGGCCATTTGAGGAATGTTTTAGCGAGAACTTAACAGCCGTTCTATATTATGGATATCAATGTGGTGCAGAGTACCCACACGCCTTTGGAAATCTTTTTCCCCGATAGAACGCAGTTCATAGAGTAAGACATGGGAACCTTCACGTAAACCTGCCTCAGCAGGTTTTTGAAGTCTGTATCCATAGGGTTCGGGTTTTTCTTTAGATGTGACAGACAACACTAGACATAGACGATCTTCACCCTCACCTAAAATAACTACAGGACGTAATTTCCTGCGCCCATCATCTTCGATGAACGATATGGAGGCATACCACACCTCCCATGGTTGCTTAGTGGCCATTAATTACCGCAGCCCTTATGAGTTTACCATCAGCATCTACAATCGGAAGATGCTTGAGCTCACGTACATCAAAACGCTTCAACGGAGGTAACTCTGAGAAATGCTTCTGGATAAGTTCCTGAGGTATCTCTTTGTTGAGAGTTCCATCAAAAACCATCTTCCAAGGCGAATCTTCAGCGTGAGTCTCTGAGACCAAGGATTGTGTAGACCTGAACTCATACTGATTGTAAACGTCAACAAGGAATGTATTGATGTTGCTCCCATCAAACTTTCTCAAATAGCCAGGATTCTGCAATACTGGTATCGCTTTTGAGTGATACTTTTTGTTTGCATGGTAGATTGTTGGTATAACCGGGCCTTTGTCCCATGCCTGAATTGGATCAGAGAACAGAGGCGTACCGTAAGTCGCAAGATGCCAGCCCTGTGCAAAATATAACATCTTGTTGAGACGGAGATTGGTCATTGGATGTTTTGAATCTTTACAGAGATCAATAAAAAAATCTGCAACATCAGCAGCTTGAATAACTTCTGTAGACATTTGACACTCCTTATTTCAATATGGATGTGAAATATATAAATCGTTATTCTAGAACAGATATATCCGACAATATTGGAATCTTCAACTTTACAAGATAGTTTAAAAGAGCCAGCAAAACGTTTTATCGATAGTGACGTTTGCCTATTTGACTATGTTCGGATACACCGTCCCGCTGTACTCCCGCCTCTCGGCACAGGGGAACAGCGACTACCAGAGATACTACTGCGAGACCTGCCATCAGCTCAAGGCACAGTTCGGCATCATCTCCACCGCGACGGTCAACTTCGACATGACGTTCAACACCATCGTTCTGAACTCCGTAATGGGCGGAGATGATTCCTTCGACGGAACCCCCAAGTCGGTCACCTGCGTTTTCAAGAAGCCCTTCACCGATCAGGAGGTCTTCGCCAAGATGGCGGCCTACACCATCCTCCTGACCAAATGGGAGCTCTACGACGACAAGGTTGACAAGCCCTCCGTCAAAACAAAGATGATCAACGGAGTTCTTTCGAGGGCCATCAAGAAGGCGGAGAAGGCCTATCCCGAATATGATGAGATCGTCGGAAAGGGATTCGAGGAACTCAGGAATCTCGAGGCGGACGGATGCACCGATCCCGTTCTCATGGGAAGCACCTTCGGAAGGTCCCTCACCATCCCGTTATCGGACATCGCCGGCGATAATGACTTCCCTGCACTGAGAGACCTCTACACCAACCTCAGCACCGCGGTCTACGTCATGGATGCCATCGACGATCTCGAAGACGACTACAAGGACGGCACTTACAATCCTTTCGTCAAGGCATGTCCCAGATTCATAAACCGTGACGATTACATCGTCAAGAACCTCTATCAGACCACCGAGCTTGTGAACAAGGTGATCAAGGACCTCCAGGATTCTTATCTGGAGGTGAAGAAGAGAATGACCTGCATGACCGAGGTCACCGACAACATCATCTTCCTAGGCATCCCCGATTCCGCAAAGAACGCGGTCGCGGGAAGGCATGCTGCCAAGATGAGTGTCAAGAACGTTCTCGACCACAGGAAGGACAGGAACTCGACTTACTGAGAACCTAGGGAGTTCCTTCCGCAGGGATCGTAGTTGCTGCAGAATCCGAGGATGTCGATCTCCTCCCCGGTGAGTTTGCACTTGCCTTCTCCGAAAGCGATGTCGGCATGGGCACAGTTCTCGCAGAAACCGGGTTTGTAACGAGGACAGGAATCCTTGGAGTGGACAACCTTGTTGTTGACCATGCAGGCCCAGTCGTCTTCGGAATGTATGCAGAACTTGCAGAATTCGCATTTGCCGTATCTTTCATCAGACATGTGAATTCAAGCCAATCTGGATTGATATATATGCCTTGTTGCAACCGTCATATACTGGTTGCATCATCGAGAACCTGTGTTGAACAGCATAAGGTCGGATTATGCCCACACCATCAGGGCATGCTATGTGACGTATGTAATCCAAGCGATCATAGTCACCATCCAGCCGCTGCTGTTCGTTACCTTCTCCACGGAGTTCGGATTCTCGCTGGAAGAGCTTGCCCTTCTGACCACGTTCAACTTCCTTGTTCAGCTGATATTCGACATCCTCTGCACGAAGATAGTGTCCCATGTGGGGTACAGGAAGGCCATGCTGATCTGCATGAGTCTGATCACTCTGGGTCTTTTGGGGATGGTGGTGTTCCCATACCTCACCGACCCTTATATCGGACTGCTTCTCGGAACAGTCATCTTCGGATCCGGAGGAGGAATATCCGAGGTGCTTGTGAATCCCATCGTGCTATCGTGTCCTACAGACAGCAAGGAGGGTGCACTCACCCTGCTCCATTCGTTCTTCTGCTGGGGGCAGGTCCTTGTGGTCCTCGGTTCCACCGCATTCTTCATGCTGTTCGGCACCGGTGACTGGAGGATCCTTGTTGTTCTGTGGGCCCTCGTTCCGGCTGTGAATCTCATCTATTTCTCATTGGTGCCCATGAACGAGAACGAACCCGGACTCGAAAAGGAAGGCACTCCGTTCAAACAACTCTTCTCCATGAAGGTGTTCTGGCTCTTTGTGATCCTGATGCTCTGCGGAGGTGCCGCCGAGCATGCGGTGGGACAGTGGGC
>JAKSHV010000190.1 GCA_024399225.1 archaeon
GAGGAAAGGGAGTCTCCATCGGAAGGAACGTCTTCCAGAACAAGAACGTCGAGGGTATCACCAGGGCCATCTCCAAGATCGTCCTCGAGGACTACACCGTCGAAGAAGCCGCAAAGTTCCTGTGATTGAAATGGACGGAAAGAAGATCTTCATCAGGGCAGACCTGCCCGAGAACGCAACCGACAGGAAGAACCTCGTGAGCACCGCCCTCGAGAACGGTATCTCCTGCTTCATCCTCAGGAAGGGCGACGAGGCCTTCGCAGAGATGGGAAAGCTCGACGAGGTCATCTACTTCGAGAACGGAAAGCCCGTCGACGACTCCGTCGAGTTCGCTGTCATCGACACTCCCGATGCACAGGACAGGGTTCTCAACCTCGTCGGAAAGAAGAAGACCATCATCGTCGACACTTCCGACTGGACCATCATCCCCCTCGAGAACATGATCGCCAAGTTCAGGCTCGCCGGAACCAGGATCATGTCCCTCGCATCCAACAGGGAGGAGGCCGAACTCTACCTCACCACCATGGAGAAGGGAGTCGACGGCGTCGTCATCCAGACCGAGGATTTCCGCGAGATCGGCAAGTTTAAGGACATCCTCACCGTCTCCGAGCCCGTGGACCTCCAGGAAATGGAGGTCACCTCCATCGAGGCCGTCGAGATGGGCGACAGGGTCTGCGTAGACACCTGCTGCCTCATGAAACCAGGGGAGGGAATGCTCTGCGGATCCTCCTCCAGCTGCCTCTTCCTCATCCAGAGCGAGAGCGAGGCCAACGGATACGTGGCAACCAGGCCCTTCAGGGTCAACGCCGGTGCCGTCCACATGTACTGCATGATCCCCGGAGGAAAGACCAGGTACCTCTCCGAGCTCTCCGCGGGAGCACCCGTCGTGCTCTGCGACAGGGAGGGAAACACCCGTGTCGCCTCCGTCGGCAGGGCCAAGGTCGAGGTCAGGCCCTTCCTCCTCGTCACCGCCACCGATGGAAAGAAGTCCTACAACGTCGTCCTCCAGAACGCCGAGACCATCAAGGTCGTCAACCCTGTCGGTGCGACCTCGGTCACCAAGCTCAAGGTCGGAGACAAGATCCTCGCACACCTCAGCACCGGAGGCAGGCACTTCGGTATGAAGATCGAGGAGACCATCACGGAGAAGTGAAACACCATGCGTGTCTGCGCTTCGTACGGGTCCGTTCCGGAGAAACCGGCGGACGCCGACATGCACGAGATCAGGCTCGACGTCTTCGACGTCCTGCCCGACTATGCCGACGAGAACAGCATCGTCACCCTTGCGGGAAAGGACATCTCCGCCGTTCCGTCGGATTTCAAGGGATTGGTCGACATCGGGGAGTCCGATGCCGAGATCCCCTTCAGGAAGATCCGTTCCGTCCATGATTTCGAGAAGACCCCTTCCGAGGAGGCCCTCAGGGAGATCATGCAGCACGGCAACCAGGAGCTTTCCAAATGCGCATGCAGGGTCAACACCTTTTCCGACCTGCATGTGATCCACAAGGTCGCCACTTCCACCGAGAGGGAGCACCTCATCCTGGGACTGGGCGAGCTCGGTACCGTCACCCGTAGCAGGCAGGGCATCCTCGGAAGGAAGACCGCCGAGGGACAGCTTTCCGCAGCAGAGATGAACGAGCTCGGTGACGACTGCAAACTGGTCGGTATCATCGGACACCCCCTCGGACACTCCATGTCCCCGCAGATGCAGGGTGCCGCCATGAGGGACAAGGGGATCAAGGGACTCTATCTGAAGTTCGACTCCCCCGACCTGGGGAACGTGGACGATGTGATCCGCGAGTACGACATCACCGGAATGAACGTCACCATCCCCTACAAGCAGGACATCATCCCCCACCTCGATTCC
>JAKSHV010000191.1 GCA_024399225.1 archaeon
CGATAGCTGAATCTATTGCAAGGAAGCTCGGAGGAACCGTCTCCTGCTCCAGGAAACTGGTCGAGAAAGGCTGGTTCAACCAGTCCCGCCAGGTGGGACAATCTGGACACACAGTATCTCCCGACATCTACCTCGCGTTCGGAATCTCCGGTGCGATACAGCACCTCGCCGGAATCGGAACCGCGAAGAAGATCATAGCAGTGAACAAGAACGCGGAAGCAGGTATAGCGGAGGTCGCCGACGAACTCATCATCGGCGATGCGAACGCGATCCTGAAGGAACTCGACAGGAGCCTCTGAAAATGACGGACATCCCCGACTTTGTAAGGAACTCGGTATCCTGGAATCCGTGGCACGGATGCCACAAGGTCAGCGATGGGTGTCTGAACTGCTACATGTTTCTCGGGGACAAGGGACGCGGTGTCGAAGGAAGCAACATCGTCCGCAGGTCGAAGACCCAGTTCGACCTTCCTCTGAAAAAGGACCGCAAGGGGAAGTACGTCCTGAAGGACAGACTGATACTCACTTCCATGACCTCCGACTTCTTCATCGAGGAGGCCGACCAGTGGAGAGGCGAGGCCTGGGACATCATCCGCAAGAGGAAGGACTGCACGTTCATCATCCTCACCAAACGTCCTGAACGCATCCTCGACAACCTTCCCTCCGACTGGGGGAACGGATACGAGAACGTCAGACTGTCGGTGAGCGTGGAGAACCAGTACACCTGGGAGGAACGCATACCGATTCTGTGCAGCATCCCCGCACTGAAGCACGATGTGTTCATGGCCCCCATGATCGGTCCGATCCAGACCGACGACCTTCTCGACCAATACCACATCGACTGTATCTACCTCGGCGGGGAGTACTGTGACAACGCACGTCCCTGCAACTACGACTGGGTCCTCGAGGTCAGGGAATCCTGCATGTGCCACGATGTGACCTTCCACTGGAGGAACTGCGGCACCAACCTCATCAAGGGCGACCAGCTCTATGAGGGACTGAGCATCGAGATGCAGGGGAGGATATGCTGCTCAGCACACCTTGACTACATCGTCGACGACATCATGCCCAAGTTCAAGCAGACCACCCTGTTCTGAGCAAACCATAATAATCAGCCTACCGATTCTTTTCACGAGCCACATGGTAAAGATCTCCGTCATCATTCCCGTCTACAACGTCGAAAACTATCTGAGGGAATCCCTCGACTCCCTGATGAACCAGTCCTTTGAAGATGCGGAGTTCATCATGGTCAACGACGGTTCCAAGGATTCTTCGCCGGATATCTGCAGGGAGTATACGGAGAAGGACAGCAGGTTCATCCTCATCGACCAGCCCAACGGAGGTCCTGCGAAGGCAAGGAACACCGGAATTGATGCCGCCAAGGGTGAGTACATCTGCTTCATGGACTCCGACGACCTTCTCGCCGAGGAGGCCCTACAGAAGATGTACGATCTCGTGCAGGGATATGACATCCTGGTCCACGGAACCGACTTCATAGGTGATTTCGACGAGGTCCCCCAGTGGATCGCGGGGGCACAGAAGATCAAGAGGACCGATGTGGAGGACTTCTCCGTCAGGCACATCTTCTCGATGTACGGCTGCGGACCCGTACTGTGGCTGCATTTCATCAAGGCGGACCTGATCCAGAAGGAGCACCTCCGCATCAACGAGAACCTCACCATCGGAGAGGATTTCTCCTTCGCGGTCACCTACTTCGCCAATGCCGAAAAGGTAAGGTTCGTCCCCGACAAGTTCTA
>JAKSHV010000192.1 GCA_024399225.1 archaeon
AGACCCGGGGTCAACCTTTAATACAACCCCACATTCCCCTTTTTCAATACCGTCGGAAAGCCGAGTAATCTAAGTCCCTGCAGGGGATGGAACAGGTTCGGTCATTGGAGTGTAAACAATGGAAGAACTCAGATTACCCCGTAACCCCAAGGAAGGAATGATTTTCGGAGCAGTAGTTGCCGCCATCTCGTGTCTGCTCATCGGAGGAGCCAACATCTATCTCTCCGTCGGACTCGAGGATTTCCCAAAGGCGCTCGCATCAAGCTTCATCTTCGTTTTCATCATCGCGTTCCTGCTTTCCAGCTTCGTCGTCAGACCCATGGCGGGAAAGGTCGTTGCAAAGTTCTACACACCCGGGGACAGCGTCAACTCGATGCTCCTGATCAACCTCGTCCCGTTCGTCCTGATGATGTCCGCGATGATGTCCATCCTCGGACCCATGGCGGGAGAGCTGGCACAGTTCATTTTCCAGGGCACCGCATTCGATGTCGCCTCCGTGTTCGAGAACTGGATCAACATCTGGCCCCGCAACTTCTGCATCGCATTCTGGGTGGAGCTCCTTATCGCACAGCCTGCCGGCCGCAGGGTAATGGTCTGGATGCACACCAGGAACTGAGGAAGATTATCTGACGATATCCGCCAGACGGAAGTCCAGGACCTTCTTCAGGTCGTTGAAGTCCATCTCTATCTGGATACCGATCTTCCCGCCGCTGACGTAGAAACGCTTGCAGTCCTTGGCGGACTCGTGGATGACCGTACGGAGCTGCTTCCTCATTCCGAGAGGGGAGCATCCTCCGTGCACATATCCGGTGGTGGGCTGAAGGTCTTTTGATGGGATCATGACCACAGACTTCTCCCCGACACAGGCGGCGGCCTTCTTCAGGTCCAGCTCCTTGGTGGCGGGGAGCACGAAAACATAGTATTTCTCGGACTTTCCCTGGGTCACGAGGGTCTTGAAGACCTCCTCGGGATCCTCCCCCATCTCCATGGCGACATCCATTGCCGCTATCTTTCCCGACTCGGTGTAGTCGTGGACCACGTAGGGCACCTTGGCGCGGTCGAGTATCCTCATGGGGTTGGTCTTGTCCATGCACTGCAATCGTGCATCCGATTTTTAAAGTATCTGAATACGAGAATACACGCGTTAAGACAGACTTATTAAACGATGATTGGCTTCCACCTCCGTTAATTATGACCGCCCAGGGATTCGACTCCGAGAAATACATCGAGCTGCAGACAAAATCAATTCTCAACCGCATGAACCAGTTCGGCGGAAAGCTGTACCTCGAGGTCGGAGGAAAGATCTTCGACGATCTCCATGCATCCAGGATCCTGCCCGGATTCCTTCCCGACAACAAGATCCGCATGCTTGCCACCATGAAGGACAAGCTTGAGGCGATCGTCTGCGTCAACTGCAACGACATCCAGAAGAGCAAGGAGAGGGGAGACCTGGGAATCACCTACGACCTCGAATGCCTCCGTATGATCGAGCAGTACCAGAGCTATGGCATCAAGACCGGAAACGTTGTTCTCACAATGTACAACAAGCAGCCTGCGGCCGACAAGTTCAGGAAGGTGCTTGCGGAGAGGGGCATCAAATCCTATCTCCACTACCCCATCTACGGATACCCCGAGAACACCGACCTCGTCGTCAGCGACGAAGGATACGGAAAGAACGAGTACGTCGAGACCACCATGCCCGTGGTCCTCGTCACCGCCC
>JAKSHV010000193.1 GCA_024399225.1 archaeon
CGAGGCAAGGGACATCGTCCGCATCTACGCCAAGATCAGGCACAGGGACGGAAGCACCACTCCCATGGATGACGAGGACTTCGGCGACGATGAGGAGCTTGAGTTCCTCGACGACGCAGTCATGGACCTCGACGAGGAGTGAAACAAAATCAATTTACCGGCAGGCAACCCTGCTGGTTTCATTTTTTTTCAAACAAGTAACAGAAGCGTTCCTGCGACCAGCACCGCCAGTCCGCCCCAGCTTTTCAGAGGTGTCCTTTCCCTGAGGATGACTGTTGCGAAGATTACCGTGAACAGGATGCTGAGTTTGTCGATGGGTACGATGACCGATGCGGGTCCGGTCTGCAGTGCCGCATAGAAGCACAGCCATGATCCGCCGGTTGCGAGTCCCGAAAGGACAAGGAACAGGCCGCTCTTCTTGGAAACGTGTCTCTTGTCGGGTGCGGGCCTGCGGATGAAAACGACCAACCATGCCATGAGGAGCACGACGACGGTCCTTATCGCGGTACCGAGATTCGATTCTACACCTTCGATTCCCACCTTTCCGAGGATGGAGGTGAGGGAAGCGAATACGGCGGAGAGCACTGCGTAAACCAGCCAGGATCTTCCGCTCTCCTTTGCATCGGAGACATCCTTCTTCTCGATCATCAGCATGGTTCCTATGAAGATCAGAATAAGGCCGATACCGGAAAGAACTGAGAAACTTTCTCCGAGGAGGATGAATGCGAGAACCATCGTGAGTACGGTGCTGCTTTTATCGATGGGTGCTACCTTGTTCACATTGCCCATCTGAATGGCCTTGAAGTAACAGAGCCAGGAACCTCCGGTTGCGAGTCCGGAAAGTATCAGGAAGATAAGCGTCTTCGACGAGATGTCGGTGATGGACCCGGCCGATCCGACGATGGCCACGACCACCCATGCCATGATTAGAACAACCACCGTACGTAACGCGGTGGCAAGGTTGGAATCGATATCCTTGATACCGATCTTCGCAAGGATCGAGGTCAGTGCGGCGAACACTGCGGAAAGAAATGCAAGGACGATCCATTCGGTCGTAATATCACATTCAGTTTTCGGAAGGCATGATCAGGTCGAGGATGTCGGCCATGTTTTCCGTCTTGATCTTGGCTGAAGCCGCAGCTTCCGTGTATTCGTCGGCATTGATGGCGATGGAGAATCCCGAGTTCTCGAACATGGGGATGTCGGTGAACGAGTTTCCTATGGAGACGGTCTTCTCCTTGGATACACCGTATTTCTTCTGGAAGTTCCTGACCCAGACGCTCTTGTCTGCAAGGTCCACGACCTTCACTCCTTCTCCCGTGAGATATCCCTCGGAATCCATCTCCAGTCCGTCGGCGACACAGTCATCGAAACCGAACTCGTTGGCGATCATCTGTGCGGCGATGTCGATACCTCCGGACACGATCACACATTTCATTCCGTTGGCCTGAAGGGTGGCGACGGTCTCTTGAATACCCTCGATCAAAGGTATGGTCTGGAATATCTTGATCAGGTCCTTCCTGCAAAGGTCGGGCTTGGCGGTCTTCCACGCCTTGATGTCCATGCGCATGAACTCGGACTCGGTGATCTGCTGGTTGACGAACATGCGGTATCCTTCCTCATCCTCGGT
>JAKSHV010000194.1 GCA_024399225.1 archaeon
GATGTATGACGGACTGATCTTGCACCAATGCTCCCAGGCATCTTCGGCCCGACCGGCGACAACCTCTCCGATTATCACCCAAGGGTTGTTGTGGCAGAAGATACCGGCATTCTCCTTATATCCCTGAGGGTATGAGGAGATCTCTCCGTATTCGATGTGGTAGCCTTCCGGGAGGGTTATGTCTCTGGAGATGGCTTCCCTTATGCTCTCGACTGCCTTGGCGAGCTCGCCGCCTGTCACGTTGCAGGACACGACCAGCTTTCTGGCGACGTTCTCCCTGTTGATGGTGTTCGGGCCGGCGGACGATACTATGTCGGCTACGCTGGAGAGGGGTACCATGGTCCCGTCAGCCGTGCTTATCATCAGGTCGCGCACCATGTCGAAGTCACGGCTTCCGCCATCGTCGGCCTTGACCGTGAGATCGAAGGACCTGCTGCCCTCGTATACCTGTCCGACCACGGAACCTTCGAGGAGGACCTCTACGGTCTCGGCGAACTCGCTCATGGTTATGCCGTATCTTGCCAGCATCCCGCGCCTTGGGACGATGTTGAGCTGAGGCCTTTCGATCTGCTGCTCGACCATTATGTCATTCAGACCGGGGATGTCCTCGATGCTCTCCTTTATCTGATTTCCGATCGAGTACATCCTGCCCAGGTCGTTTCCGAACACCTTGATCGCGATGTTCGCCTTGGTTCCCGAAAGCATCTCGTCGATGCGGTGGGCGATAGGGCCTCCGATCTCGACATTGACTCCGGGGAGTACCGACAGCTTCTCGCGGACTTCCGCGGTGAGTGCGGCTCTTGACCTTCCTTCGAGGACATACGGGCATTCCAGCTCCGAGGTGTTCACACCGAAACTGTGCTCGTCCAGCTCGGCGCGGCCTGTCTTCCTGCCGACGGTCCGGATCTCCGGAATCCCGAGAAGCAGCATCTCGGCCTGATGGCCCAGGGCTTCGGATTCCTCGATTGATATTCCAGGAACGGAGCTGATGGAGATCGTGAACGATCCTTCGTTGAATGCGGGGAGGAAACTCCTTCCGAGGTTGAAGAATACCACCAGTGCCGCAATCAGCGCCGCGCCTGTGAATCCGAGTATCCCGGTCTTGTGCCTTACGGCCCATCCGAGGGCCCTGTCATAGACGTTCTTCAGGCGCAGGACCACCCATGGCTCCTTCTCATCCACATCCGTGCGGCCTGCAAGCAGGTAGGAACTGAGTACCGGTGTGAGGGTGAGCGCCACGAGTGTCGAAGCGAAGAGGGAAATCATGAAAGTGATTCCGAGTGGTTTGAGCATCCTGCCCTCCATACCTGAAAGGAAGAAGAGCGGAAGGAAGCAGACAACTATGATGAGGGTTGAGTTCAGCATGGGCATCCTGACTTCCCGGGATGCCTCATATACGGTTTCGATCACGCTGCGCCTTTCACCTTCGGGGAGCGCCCTGTTCTGTCTCAGCCGCTTGAATACATTCTCCACGTCGACGATGGAGTCATCGACGAGCGAACCGATGGCAATTGCCAGACCTCC
>JAKSHV010000002.1 GCA_024399225.1 archaeon
TCCGGGGGTGGGTCCGGGGACGGGGTTCTCTGTGAACTTGGAGTAGACGGTGACGGGATCCTTGATGACGGTGTTGCCATCGAATGCAACGGTCAGTGCGGAATCTGCGAACCAACCTGCGAAGGTGTATCCTTCCTTGGTGGGGTTGGGGACGACATCCTTGAAGACAGCTCCGTAAGCGACGGTCTTGGATGCACCATCGATGGTAATGGTCACGTTCTCGGGCTCCACGACCTTGACGATCCACTCGGAGAAGTGGGTGGTCTCGAAGGTAGCGAATCCGCTATCGTAGGTTGCGGGGAACTCCTCGAGCTCGCCGTTGTCCTTCAGCCAATAGACCTTGACGTACTTTCCGTCGACACCTGCAGGCAGGGTGAAGGGCAGGGTGACGGTTACCTTGTCGCTTCCGAAGTCGGTGGCGATGGTGGAGGACAGGGTGAAGACCACTCCATCTCCGACCTTTGCGAGTACCTCGGCATCGAGTCCGGACTTGTCGACGGCCTTCATGGTGACGGTTCCGGCCTTGTTGAGAACGGAGACAGGGAAGGTGATGGATCCTCCGTCGTTGAACTTCACGTCGATGCTTGAAACCTGGGAGGTGACCTCGGAATCAAGGATGACTGCGACGTAATCCTTTCCATCCTCCGCTTCAAGGGAGACCTTTCCATCCTCGACGACGGGCACGAGAGCCCATACGGCGCTGAGTTCGAGGTTTCCGTAGGTTCCGGTGACGATGGTCGTGATGGCATCGATACCTCCGGTGGCCATCCATCCGATGAAGTTGTATCCGTCCTTGGCTGCGGGGGAGAGAGTGATGTCTGCACTCTCTACGGTGTAGGAGACGGGGTTGGTTCCGTTGACTCCTCCGTCGAGGACGTAGCTGATCGAGTATTCATTGATGTCATAGACATATTCGATGACATTCTCGGCAGCATCGATGCCGATGATCATGCTTTGGGCGATTCCGGTGTAGATATATCCGTTGACCACAGGTGCAACGGTATCGATCTTGGTTCCGTAGTCTGCGTCGCTCTCGATGGTGTCTGCAATGTTCTTTCCGGAGGTGCTGACGAAGCTTACGGTGTAACCGTACTGCCTCACGGTAGTGGTGGAGGTCAGGACGACATCGGAAACGATGACGAACTTTCCATCAACAGCGTCGACTCCGGACCAGGGGGTGACATCGTAACCGGTCTTCTCGATGACGGGAATAAGGGTTACCTCGGTGTTCCATCCGTATTCGGACTTCTCGCCGTACTGGACACCGTCGACCAGGTAGGTGACGGTGTAGGTGTCGATATCCCACTGTGCGAACAGGGTGCAGGAACCTGCGATGTACTTGGCATCGATGCCTGCGGGATACTGGATTCCGCTACCGTCGGCGGCGGTGTTCCATCCGGCGAAGGTGTAGTGCTCCCTGGTGAAGGTGTTGACGATCACGTTGGAATCGCCGCGGCTGTAGACCAGATCGGACATGGTTCCGGAGGCACCGTTTGCGTCGAAGACGATGGTGATGTCTGCATCTCCCCAAACGGCATAGAGGGTTACGTCATCGGTGATGACCGCCTTGTCGCCTGCAGCGAAGATAGCTCCGGCATTGTTGACGGTCCATCCGAGGAAGACCTTCTCATCGGGAACGGTAAATCCGTTCTCGGGTACGGCATATCCTGCCGCATCGTAGACGAATGCTGCATCAGCCATAGAGCCGGTGGCACCGTTTCCGTTAAAGGCGATGGCGAACTCCTTAGGGGTGTACTTGGCGACAAGGGTAATGTCACCGATGGTTCCCTTTTCGATAACCGTCACCAGGTCTTCTCCGTCGAACCATCCGGCGAAGTCATAGCATGCCTTGGTTGCGGGAGCGAGGACAATCGTATCATCCACATGGTAGATGGCGGGGTTGACTGCTGTTCCGCCTGCAAGCTCGTAGGCGATGTGGTAGTCGATGTAGCTGTAGTTGTAGCTGTAGACATTCTTCTCCTCATCGTCGGAGATGACGATGTTGAGCTTCTCAGTGGGTGCGACATATCCGGGTTTTGCCTCGGGGATGCTGGGAGTGTAGATCTCTCCGTATGCACCCATGTGGGCACTGCGTCCCCACATGTCGTTTCCATCGGGCTTCATGTAGGTGACAAGTACGGTGTATAGGATGGGGTTGAACCTGGCCTCTACGGTAAGGTCCCCGGTGGTTCCGAGTCCGATACCGGAGTATTTCACACCGTCGATGTACCATCCGTCAAAGGTGTAGTGTGCCTTGGACACATCTCCGAATGAGAACTCGTCGACGATGGTGTAGGTCTCGCGGTTCAGAGGGTTGTTGGCGGCACCGTCGATGCTGTAGGTCAGCTTGTACACAACGATCTCCCAGACTGCGTTGATGGTGAGGTCGATAGCAGGCATCCTTGCGGGAATCTCTGCATCCCATCCCTTGAAGGTGTATCCGAGCTTGGCGGGAGCCTCGGGTGCGGTCACGACAGTGTTGTACTCCTGGGTGACAGGGGCGATGGAGGTTCCGCCAGCAGTGTTGAAGGTGATGGTGTGGGTGTCGATCTGCCATTTGGCGTAGAGGACGACGTCACCGGTCTGACCCTTGTTGATGGTCGTCACGGAGTGGGTGAACTCCGCGTCGCTGAACCATCCCATGAAGGTGTGTCCTTCCTTGACAGGCTTGACGTAGTAGAACTGCTCGCCGGTGATGTCGTAGGTTGCGGGGTTGCCCTCGTTGGTGGCACCTTCGATGTTGTTGTAGGTGACGGTGTAGATGGTGGGGGTCCAGACTGCATCGAGGGATACGGTCTCGACGATCTTGGTCATGAACTCGAACTCCTCGGAGCCGTCGACCCACTTGACGAAGTCATATCCCTTCTTCACGGGAACTGCGGGTTCGGATGCGTTCTGACCGTTGAGGATGACCTGTGATG
Organism: archaeon; assembly: GCA_024399225.1. Classification (GTDB taxonomy): domain Archaea; phylum Thermoplasmatota; class Thermoplasmata; order Methanomassiliicoccales; family Methanomethylophilaceae; genus Methanomethylophilus. The sequence goes on from JAKSHV010000002.1 coordinate 2,922, forward strand.
CTACTCCGGAATCTCCGAAGGAGACGGTCCAGTAGTTGACGGTGTAGACGGTGGGACCTTCTACACGGACTCCGCCGATGAAGGCATCGTCGACGTACACGTAGTAGGAGACTCCTTCGACGATTCCGTCGGCAGTGAAGTAGAGACCGGTGTTCTTGTCGGTGAGGATGGTCTCGACATTGTTGTACTCGACCATGACCTTGTGTCCCTTCTGTCCGACTCCGTCCTTGTTGACGGTGACGGAGATGCTCCTCTCTCCCCAGATGGCGTAGAGGTCGAACTCCTCGTCCTGGGCGGACCTGAGGTTGATGACCGATCCCTGGTCGGCGTAGAAGATGTCTCCGTCGGCGGTGATGGACCAACCGAGGATGAACTTGAAACCGTTGGTGAACTCGTTGGCCCTGAGGTTGGTGGCTTCGCCGTAGTTGAGGACCTGGACGACGGTATCATCGGATCCGTTGTTGGCGTGGAAGACGACCTTATAGGTGATGGGGTTCCACTTGGCAAATACCTTGACGGGTGCGATGGTTCCTGCGGGGATGGCAGTAATGGCAGTCTCGTAGCCTTCGTCGGAATACCATCCGCCGAAGGTGTATCCGAGCCTGGTGGGTGCGAGAAGTGCCAATTCTCCGCTGTCACCGTTGACGGTTGCGGGGTTTCCTGCATTGTTCTTTCCTCCGTCGAGCTCGTAGGTGACATTGTAATCGATGGGGTTCCACTTGGCATAGAAGTCCTTGTTACCGAAGGATCCCTGAGGGATGGTCTTGCAGGCCACGGTGAACCCGGAATCGGAATACCATCCACCGAAGGTGTATCCCGTCCTGGAGGGTTCCCGGAGGATGATGTCTCTGAGTATGTTGTAGGTAGAGGGGTTGTTTTCGTAGTTCACTCCGCCGTTAAGATGGTAGATGATGTCATAGGTTACGGGGGCCCATTTCACGTACAGGGTGACGACGCCGTTGTTGACTAAGGTGAGGTTGGAGACCTCTGCCTCATCCGCATAGACATCGGCACCGGAAGGTACGGTGGCCCAGCCCTTGATCTGGTATCCGTCCTTGGTGAAGGTGTTGGCAGAAAGCTTTGCAACAGCATCATAGGTCATGACCTGGTCGGCCATAGATCCGGTTCCGCCGTTGGCATCGAACCTTACGGTGTAGGTGTTGGGAGCCCACACGGCATAGAAGTTCACCACTTCACCAGCGTTCTCACTAAGGTTGAGGATTTCGGCTCCGAGTGCATAAGCGGTTCCGGATCCGTCTGCGGCGGTGTTCCAGCCGGTGATGTGATATCCGGTCTTCTCGAAGGTGGAGCCGTCGAAGAGGATTCCGGCCTCATCGTAATCGAAGTGAGCATCTCCGCAGTAACCGGTTCCACCGTTGTTCTTATAGGAAACAATGTAACTGATGGGAGTCCACTTGGCCACCATGTCCATGTTCTTGGGGGAATTGCTGGACATCGAGGTGTATTCGACCTCGTCGAAGACCCACTTGACGGTATATCCGGTCTTGATTGAAACAGGCAGGTCGAAGGTGCCGGACTCGATGTTGTAGGTCATGCTGTCTACGGGGGTACCTCCGTTGGAGTCGAAGGTAATGGTGTACTCGATGGGTGTCCATACGGCATAGAGATAGATGCGGCCTCCGGGAGTGCTGCAGAGATCGGTGACGGTCGCTCCGTCGGCATAATCGACCCTGTTGGCAGACTCCTCGGTACACCATCCGGAGAAGGTGTAGTAGCTCTTGCTTTGACTCATGAGAGTGAGCTGCTCCTCGATTCCGTATCCGAGCTCGGTCTGGATGGCTAAGTTGCCTGCACCGCTCATGAAATAGACGGAATATTTGGGCACGATGGTCGCGGTCAGGACACGCTTGGAACCGAATCCGATCGTTGTCAGCTCCTCGGACCATTCCTTGAACTTGTAGTTGGAGGGGACAAGTCCGGAATAGCTGGGAGTGACTGCGAATGTTGCTCCAAGTTTATAGAAGGCGGTACCGACGGCACGTTCGGGATTGAGGCTGTTCCTGATCTCTACAGGATAGTAGAGGTTGTTGCGGTAGACATTGGGTGAGTTTCTCTGGACGTTGTCCAGCGTTGAGATAGAGTTGTGCGTCTCCCGGTAGATCGTGGCATTAGTGCCGTTGATCCCGAATACGTTCTTTCCGAAGCCACCCGCGGTGAAGTCCTTGTTTGCGACATAAACGATATCGAGGACGGTACTGTTGTAGAACGCATAGTCCTCGATCTTCACTACCTTCTCGGGGATGATGAAGTAGTTCTTCACAACGATGTAAGAGTTGGAGGCACCGGTGGCGAAGGTTCCCTCGGTAACGGCTTCGGACTTTGCCGGGAAGGCGATGAGTACGGTGCCGTCGGCGTTGTAAAGCACTCCGTCCACAACTGAGAACTTTGCATTGTCAGTGGTGAATTCGACTGTATCGAATTTTCCTGCGAATGCCCTTGCGGTGACTGCATCTATGGATTTTCCTCCGACAGAAGAAGGAATGTTGACAACGGTATTGTTGCCACCATATCCAATCAGAGTGTTTTTACCGTCAACGGTCTCGAAAAGGTAGAAGATACCCTCGGAATCGATAGCATAGGATATGCGGTCATCGTTGTAGATATTCTGGTAACTCTCGATAAGGGCGCGTACTGCATCGTTGTCAAGGGTTGCAGATTTGTTGATCACGGTCTCGAGAGCATAACAACGCTCGAATGCACCAGATCCGATACTGGTGAGGGAAGTGGGGAGGATGATGGCAGACAAAGCTGCATCGTTTGCGAACGCCTTGTACCCGATTTCGGTGACTCCCTCGGGGATATCGACGTAAACGAGACTGTAACAGTTGAAGAATACCTGGGCATTGATCCTCTTCAGGCCGTCGGGAAGGACGACGTGGGTCAGGGAACTGCAGTTGCTGAACAGATAGTCCGGCAAGACAGTAAGCCCGCTACCGGCCTCGAACTCGACACTTTCCAGTGCTTTACAATTGTAGAATGCATACTCCACAAGGGTGGTCACGGATGCGGGGATGAAGACACTCTTGAGAGAGGTACAACTGGCGAATGCGTTGTCGCGTATCTCCACAACGGTTGCGGGGATCACCAGTTCCTCGATGGAGGAACAGTTGGTGAATGCACGGTAGCCGATGTAGGTCACGTCATGCATTGTAATGTCCTTGAGGGCAGAACAGTTCTCGAAGACGTTCTGTCCGATGGAGGTTGTTCCACCGAGTTCGACGGTGGTCAGAGCGGTGTCACCTTCGAATACGGACATTCCCAGACTGATGGGAGTGCCCATGGGCAGAGTAACGGTAGTGAGTTTCTTGTTGTTCTGGAAGACCTGCTGGAGGATAGAGCGGATCTCGCTTCCGGCCTCGAAGGCGAGTGTCTCAAGGGTTTCATGGCCCCTGAATGCACTGGAGCGGATCTGGGTCACGGTTGCGGGAATCACCATGTCGACCTCGCCGGATTTGGTACATCCGATGTAGATCACGGAACCGTCGGCACTGAACAGAGTGCCGTAGGAATCGGCATAGAAGTAGGTGTTGCCCACAGCTACGGTGATACTTTCAAGTACAGTACAGCCGCTGAAAGCACAGACACGGTTGTCACCGACATCAATAGCCCTGAGGGTCGAGGGCAGGGAGATGGTGGCAAGGGGGTTGTATTCGAATGCGTAGACTCCGATACTGGTCGTACCTTCGGGAAGGACAAGCGAGGTCAGGCTGTTGCTGGAGAAAGCATACATGCCGATGGTCTTGACACTTCCGTTGATGGTTAACGAGGAGATCTTGTTGCCGTAGAACGCATAATCCTTGATATCGCAGGCATCGGCATCGATGATAAGGGACTCCAGGGCGCACCTGCTGAATGCATAGGTGGAGATCTGGGTAACCTTCGCAGTGATGTGGAAAGAGGTCAGTTTGGAACAGCTGCTGAATGCGCTAGAACCGATGGTTACGAGGTCGGAATCATCAGGAATGGTGACTGATTCAAGGGAAGAACAGCCGCTGAATGCGTCAGAGCCGATGGAAGCGACCGACTTTCCGAGGGTGATGCTGACAAGGGTTTTGTTGTTCTTGAAGACATTGTCACCGATGGAGATGACCTTGTATTCGACCTCATCGATGAGAATGCTTGCGATAGTGAGATCGGTTGCGGTGGTTTCGGAGGAAACGAGCTGTGCTACCAGACCGATGCTGTTGTAGACATAGTGGAGTCCGTTGGAATCGGTAAATTCACCCACTGTACCGTTAACAGCGGTTGCGTTTTTGGCCACACCTCCGTATTCGGAACTGCCCGCTTCGATGTTCAGCATGGACCTGTTGTTTACGGTTACCAGTGCATTACAGTACGAGAAGGCATCGTAGTTGATGGTCTTGAGCTTCTGTCCGAGGGTGATGGTGGTCAGGGCAGGGCAGTCGTAGAATGCGTATCCTTCGATTCTCTCAACACTGTCGCTGATGACGACGGTTGCAAGAGATCTGCACCCATAGAAGGCACTAGAACCGATGGAATTTACCGCAGGACCGGTTGTGAAAGTGGTCAGAGCGGTGTTCTGGAACGCAGACGAACCGATTATAGTGACGGAGTCAGGAATAACTACAGTTGCAAGTGCTGTACAATCATCGAAAATGTAAGTGGGAATCTCGGTGATGTCACCATTAATGGTGGCGGTTGTAAGCGATTTACAACCATAGAATGCATAGGATCCGATGGATGTCACGGATGCGGGGATGGTCACGGAAGTAAGTCCGGTATCCCTGAATGCAGTGGGGCCGATGCTCTTTAAGGTATCCGGGAGTGCGATGGTTGTAACATTGCGGCAGCCGTAGAATGCCTGTTCGCCGATGGATGCAATGTTGCTCAGGGTGACGGTGGCAAGGTTACCATCGGACTTGAAGAGCGCAACAGGCATGTCGATTGTGGTCTGGTAGTCAACAGAGGTGAGTGGGGTGATGTAAGCGAACACACTCTGGCCGAGATACGTGACCGATGCGGGAACAGCCAGTGTGGTGAGCTTGGAATAAGCGAAAGCAAGTTCACCGATGGAGGTGACACTGCTCAGGTCCACAGAATCAAGCTGGGACTGATAGAATGCATATTTGCCGATGGACTGGACTCCTGCAGGGAGACTGATGGAGGTCACGGAGGAGTTACGGAGAGCAAAGTCCCCTACGGAAGTGAGTCCTGCGGGGATGTTGCTTATCGAGGTCTTTTTAGTAGGTGCAAGAACGAGGGTCTTCTGGTCCTTACTGTAGATCACTCCGTCAATGCTGCAATAGACGGGATTCTCGGCGTCAACGGTGAAGGTAGTGCACATGTTGCTCGAGAAATAATCCGTACTGAAACCGACAACCTCCTTGGAGAAGTTGATGGTGTCGGCGGAAAGGATGACCGAGTGGTCCTGGATGACATATGATGTGATGGCATCCCCGTCGATAACCACATTGGTGGGAAGGTTGATGGCGGGGCCGTCCTCCTCAAGGAGAAGCAGATTCCAGACACCGTCGAGTAATGCAAATGTGGCGGAACCGGACACTTTGATGATAGATTCCGAGGGATCGCTGACGATACTCTTTGCATAGTATGCGATATATCCATTAGTGTATGAGCCGGCTTTAAGGGAAAGCCCAGAACGGTTGATGATCTCGATCACATTAGTGCTTTCGAAGGCATAACCGCTGATTTCCGACACATTTTCTCCGAGATCGACCTGATATAGGCCTGTGCAGTTCTGGAAGGCATAATCGCCAATCGTAGTCACGCTGTTTCGGATGGTGATCGTTTTAAGGGAAGTGCAACCGTAGAAACAGTAGGCAGGAATCCTGGTGAGATTGTCACCGAGATCCACATTCTTGAGGTTGGAACATCTGTAGAACAGGGAACCGTGAAGTGCTATTCCCTCATCGCTTCCGATAATGGTGACCGAAATGACCCCATCATTAGAATAGAAAAGATCCCCATTGATCATCTTAACTGCGGGCCCAAATGTCAATGCAAATCCGCTGGTGGTACCAAAATAACTGAACGCACTGGATCCGACCTGGGAGTTTTCCGCATTGTAATTCAGGGATTCAACGTTCTGGCAGTAATAGAATGCGTAATTGCCGATATTGTTGACAGAACTTCCAAGGTAGATGCTTGTGACATCGTAACAATAGGCAAATGCATAGCTTCCGATGGTGGTCACGGTGTCTGGAACGACAATCTCGGTTAGTCCGGTCTCGTAGAACGCCCTCTCTCCGATGGTAGTGACATTAGATCCGAATTCAACAGAGGTTAGGTATTTGGAACATCTGAAAAGAGATGGAGTGACTGTAGTTACATCCTCTCCGATGACCAGTTTCAAACCACCGGCGACATTCTTTCCGGAACTGCTGAGGAAATCCGTGAAACCATAACTTGCAATCTCACTGTTGAATTCCAAACGGGCAAGATTATAACAGTTCTGGAATACGCACGAACTTGCAGAAGTTACATTCTTTCCGACAACGACCGATTTCAATCCATCGATGTTGTAGAATGCCTGGGAACCGAGAGTCGTACACCTGTCGGTAACTGTGACGTTGAAATCAACAACGGTCTGATTATACAGAGAAAGGAAGTTGCTGGTGAGCTCTTCGACATCGAAAACCAGCGACTTGAAACTGAATCCGGGGGCGTCGAAGAGTCCATTGGGGATTAACCTGGAACTCTCGCATGAGAAAATGATTACAAGCTCAGAATCACCGAAGTCCGCAAATGATTCGCTTCCCTCAGTCTTTTCGATAACTTCAGGGAATTTGTGGAAGGTCAGTTCGGTTACAGAACTGCATCCGGAGAATGCTAGAGCACGGTAGGTGATGACATTTGCACCAAGTTCGATGGAGGTGATGTCGTCCCCGTTCTGGAAGGCATTTTCCCCGATGACAGCGATATCGAAGATGCTTCCGCTGTCTTCGACAGTGTCGGGGATTACGTAGCTTGTTTTGGGTGCACCGATGGTTCCGGAGACCTCGACTTGTCCATGGGTCTCTCCGTCGGGCAGGATCAGGACCTTGTAGGTGAGTCCGTCTCCGGCGGAGGTAATCGTGTCCCCGACGGCGGCTGCGTCGGAAGAATCAGAGATTACACCCATTAATGCAAAGCAGGCTGCAAACAGCATAGCTGCAGCCACAATGTAATTGATCGATCTCATGTCAATTCCTCGTGGCCGTAACCGCTCCCATCTGCAGATACGACAAACAGTAGTGATTGTCCAATCGATTTGTAGATATATAAGATATAATGCAAAAATGTCTACATTTTGTCACATAAATCCCATGAATATTCCGACAACGATCGCAACTGGTCGACCGCCGGATACAGGTTCGAGATGGGCAATGACATCATGCGCGATCTCGTCAGGAAGAACGGTACAGACTACCGTTACAAAGAGATCTTCGCATCTCTTTGAAAATCATCAAAATCGGAGGTGTACGGCCGCAACCTACAGTTACCTCCGGGTGTGCCTCCAATATTTTGATAAAATCTACCAATAAAACATTAGAGTAAGGCGACATTACAAACACATACACATATATTTTATATAGAAGTGCATAATAATTCAAACATAGGGGGAAATAGTTTTGGAAAACAAAAACGTCAGATACTGTTTGGCGTGCGGTTATGAGATCACAGAAGACTACGGCTTCTGTCCTGCTTGCGGATACTATTACGAGACCCCCAGGAAAGACGAATCCGGAAGCTCCAACGTACGCACGGAGCAGAACGTACAGCAGGGCCCCACCCCCGAACAGATGGAGGAGATCCAGCGCGCCTTCCAGCAGTATGCCGAGGATTACAGACGCCGCGTACTGGAGAACCAGCACAAGGCCAATCTCTTCATGCTCGGCATCTGGTGCATCCTCTCGGGCATCATGTCTCTAGCACTGTTCACAGGCAACGAGGAGCTTCTTCCCGCCCTGCTCTCAGGATTCGGATTCGGAAACCATGAGCTTTTCGAAGCGGTCACCCTCGGCTGCAGCTTCATATTCGTCCTGATCTCCCTGATATGCTGTGCACTAAGGAAATACTGGATCGTTGCACTCGCCAGCTGCCTGCTCTCGACATTCAGCACTCTGGCGCTGATCTACCACACCGAATCTATCTGCGTGTACATGTTCCTCTTCGGACTTCTTGCATCGCTCAGGATAAAGAACAGCAAAGTTCTGTTCACAACTGATTAATAGGCAGTTCCGAATTGTCGATCATGTCCTATCCGAAGAAGGCCTCAGCAGCTACCGCCGTACTCATCGGCGCAGTACTCTGGGGATTCATCGGATTCTTCTCCAGAAACCTCTATGATGAAGGTTTCTCCCCCATGCAGGTAGCCTTCACCAGGATGCTTATCGGAACCGCCGTTCTAGCACTGGGATTGGTCATCTTCGACAGGACCTGCTTCAAGATCCACAGAAGGGACATCTGGATATTCGTCTTCTTCGGAATCTTCAAGATCCTCTCGGACCTTTTCCTGTTCAAGGCACAGGTGCTCATCCACCTTTCGTTGTCGACCGTATTGCAGCTGACATCCCCCTACTGGGTGCTGATCTTCTCCGTGTTCCTTTTCGGCGAGAAGATCACGTTCAAGAAGGTATTCGCCATCTGCATGGCATTCCTCGGATGCATCCTCGTCACCGGAGTTCTGTCCGAGGACGTGCAGTTCGATACCATAGGAGTCATGTTCGCCATACTATCTGGAATTTCCTATGCAACCTACACCACTGGAACCAAGGTCCTCATGAACAGGGGATACAGCGCGAACACGACACTTTTCTTCGTGTTCCTGATATCCACCTTCATCTGCATCCCCTTCTCGGATGTTGCGGAGATCCCGCCCCTCGTCGTGGACTGGGAGGTCGTAGGCAACCTTCTCGGAATGGGCGTCCTCATGACCCTTGTCCCCTACTATCTGCAGATCTACGCCCTCAAGTACATCTCTCCGGTATCTGTCAACGTCATCGGACTTCTGGAGGTCGCCTCCGCCGTCATAGTCGGAATCGTATTCTACGGAGAGACCCTCGGAATCCTGAACTTCATCGGTATGGTTCTGATCCCCGCATCCATCATCGTCATGAACGTCGATCTGAAGAGAAGGATCGCAGAAAGGGATTCTGAAAAAACGGATTGAAGATCCCCTCAGCACGTCAGTATATATCCAAAGTGGATGATACGTCATTGTTATCATGTGTCCCGCAGAAGACATGCAGCCCAGGTACACCCTGGCAAGGAACGGCGAATGGGAGAAGACCTCCGTCAAGATCGTCACCGCCCTCGACCAGTTTTCCGCCATTCTCAAGAAATCCAAGATCAGCTCCAGGTGCCGTCTCGCCAACTGCGACGGATATTTCCCCGTGATCAAATGTCTCGATCCTCCTCAGATAGTCTATCCCTTCGTGATGGAGATCCTCAACGAGAAGAAGATCAGCGCACCCAAGCTCCACGACCTGATTGTGGAAGCTCTCACTGAGGCATACCCCACCGAGACCGCGGACAGACCCACATACACGGGCATCTCCTTCGATTTCGAGGATGAAGGCATTGTTTCCAAAGTCGATCTCGCCATCGTCTACTATGACGGTACCAAGACCCGTTTCCTCCGCCACGACGCGAAGAAGAACAAATTCGTCTTCAAGGAGGAGGAATACTCCGCATTCGACCTCTCCGAGATGAACGTTCTCAAGAAATACTACAAGGAGACCACCAAGCAGAGGATCATCGGAGAGTTCGGAAGGCTTCTCTGCGAGAGCGGAGAACTCGTCGATGACACCCTTGCCTGCTACGACGAGGCATTCAGGAACATCATCAACGGAATGCTGAACGACCCCAATTTCGACCCCAACAAACTCGCTTACTCGGACGATCCCGAGGACATGAACCAAGGACCGGTGTACTAAGATGAACGACGTATTGGATGCAATGGTTAACAGGCGCAGCTGCAGGAAATATACAGATGAAGTGCCCGAGGACTCCCTCATCGATCAGATCATGGAGGCGGGACTCTACGCCGCAAGCGGCAGGAACGAGCAGGCTGCCATCATGATCGCCATCACCGACAAGGCAATCAGGGACGAATTCTCCAAAGAGAATGCGAAATACATTCCCGGCTCCCCCGACACAGACCCATTCTACGGCGCACCCGTCGTAATCGCCGTCCTCGGAAGGAAGGACTGGCCCACCCACGTCTACGACGGAAGCCTTGTCATAGGAAACCTGATGCTCGCAGCCCACACCGTCGGACTGGGAAGCTGCTGGATCCACAGGGCGAAAGAGGTGTTCGAGTCTGAGTTCGGAATGAACAAACTGAAGGAACTCGGAATCACCAAGGAATACGAAGGAATCGGATTCTGCGTTCTCGGATATCCTGCGGATGACATCCCATTCCCTCCCGAGAGGAAGGACAACAGGATCTACTACCTGGATTGAGACAATATCCTGCCCTGCGGGGCATCAAACTTTTTAACATATTTTCTTATCACAGTCCGATGGAATTCAAACCCGCAACCTCCGCAGACTCCAAAGAGCTTTCCGAATACCTTCATCCCATCTGGCACGAGGTTTTCGACGACATAATGCTCAAAGGCGCAGAGGAAGCCGAATACATCTTCACCACCTGGACCAACCCCGAGGCTATCGCCAAGTCCATCGACGAGGATGGATACGAGTACGGATTCATCGAAGTGGACGGAAAAAGGGCCGGACTGTATTCCTATCACATCCAGGATGACGGAAGGTTCTACGTCAACAAGCTGTATCTCGATTCCGCTTTCAGGGGAAAAGGTCTCGGACAGGCCGGACTCAACATCATGAAGGACATTGCGATCAAGAACGGCTGCACCGAGATGTATCTCAATGTCTATTTCTACAATGAGAAGGCCATCAAGGCATACCTGAGATTCGGTATGAACAATTACTACAGGTGCCTTCTCAACATAGGAAACGGCATCACCAGGAACGATTACGTCATGAGCATGAAGCTCTGATCACAAAATATTCGGTTCAGCCTATGCAGGGATTGTAACCCTTCTATATACCCGCATCAAATCCCAGCTTTGTGTCCGGCACCAAGACAGCATCGGCATATTCGGCAGTCATCGTTGCAGCCGCTCTGGTGGGATTATCTTCTACGGCGAGACCCTGGAACCCCTCAACCTTGTAGGCGTTTTCCTGATACCCGCATCAATAGTCCTGATGTATGTCGATCTTTCCAGAAAGAAGAGCGGAATACAGGTCTGATTATCTAAATGATGATCAATTCCTGTTTGACCTGTCGAGCACATTCATGGAATACGGACGTACCTTGAGGGCGAGTACCCTGCCCATATCTCCGTAGAGGAAGAACTTGGTGTACTCTCCGAACTCACATACCGGAACGGCTGCAATGATGTTCATCCTGTAGACGGAGATACCGTCACGGAACACCTCTGCATACCTGATTCCTTCCTTCTCACTAACCACGATTTCGAATTTTCCTCGGGATTTCTTGGTGAGAAGAGGGAACCTACCGGTGCCCGTGACAAGACCGCCAAGGGACGAATTGAATACCGAGAGACGGAAAGAGGGGACCACACCCATATCGAGAAGTGCACGCATGCTGTACCGGCGGATCTTCCTCCTGGTGGAATCCACAACATGGATGCGCATGTAGAATCCATCTTCGCCGTAAATCTCGGCATGAGTACACTCGGAAAGACTGCCCTGGGGCACGATAGAGGTCATCTTGACATACAGAGCACCGGCCATGGAATCCTCACCGACACGATAGAATACAAGCGTCTTGCCATCATCTTTCGAGAGGACGTCCAGTCTGCAGAAGTACTCCTCCTGGACCAGAACCGTGCTGAAATCGTATCTGCACTGCATGAGCAAGACAAGCTGTTCACGTGTGAAGGTGTTGATGGCGAAGACCGCACCTGCGGTTTCAAGTCTGCTGATCGCACGTCTCATTCCACCCTTTGCAGTGTACCAGGAGACCTCGTCGCTGACGAACATGAAAGCGAAGAGGACCAGGAGGAGCATATGGGGGAGATAGAAAAGCAGGAACGATTGTACGAACTCGGAAATCGTATAGAATTCGGAATCGGCGACTACGATGGAATATGACAGCTGTGCATCGAAATAATCAACGGTGAAAGCCAGGATGATGGCGATGACGATGGGATAGATACTCTTGGTCCTGTTGGCTGCGAATATTACCGAATTCAGTATGACTGCTATCGAACATCCGATGTATATGATTCCGAATGTGAAGATGGCCACCACATAGGTGATGAGATCCACCATATAGGGGCGGAATTCCATGAATGTTTCCATGAACTGGTAACCCATGAGGGCGAAATTGATACCGAGGATCAATCCGCACAGCCAGATAGTACGACGGATGTTCTTTCCCGGAATGGCTAGCAACAGAATACCACCGAATAGCAGTGCGATGCGTGGTGCCACCTGGAACCTCAATTCATAGACTAGATCAAAATTAGCCCAGATGTCCCAATATTCATAGACCATAATGGCTCCGGAAATGACCATGAGGATTCCGAGCACGTAATCAAGAGAGGATGGAATGCGCTTGAGGAAGCTCATTGAACCTCCTCCTTCCTTTCGGAAACATCGGATTGACCTTTCTTCGAGATGATGTCCCTCAGGGACCTTCCGGACCTGTTCGAATCGGGATACAGCGTGACTATCGGGTACTTCTCGCCGAGAAGTATTATCCTTCCGTCATCGGTTTCGATGCCTGTGAGGATGCCGCGAATGGCGGAAATGAACTCTCTGCCGTTACCGGGGACCAGTGCAACATAGACCTTCTCAGAATCATGCCATTTCCTCAGCACGAGGTCCATGGTCCTTCCGGAGGCGTTGAGGACAATCCTGAGCTCCTTTTCCACAGGAGATCCGTCCTCGATGGAACACCAAGAACCTGGTTCCTGATATGACATAAGCCTCTTGCTCTCGGATTCGGAGATTGTCAGCATTCCCGGATTGACGGGAACTGCGACGTTCACGATACTGATGCGGGTCTTTTCCCAGGCCATGTAGTCGAATGCCTCCCTGGAACAGAGGAGAATGAAGTACATGGTGTAGAGCAAAGGAGACGTGATGAAATCGCTGCGGTAATGCCAAAGGGTCTCATAACTTACTCCGATGAACTCGTTGGCATAGATGACCACAAGAACGTACATGATGACTATACCCATCGATGTGAAACGCATGATGAATGCATTCATGGCATTACCGCGGAGGAAATTGTAGCCGCGGTAGATCTGATAGGCTGCGAACCACATCGTGACGTATCCGAAAAGTCCTAATCCAAGCGATGCGAGACCAGATACATTATAGACATTGGTGCGCTGAAGTGTGTAGGAAATGGAAACAACCAACCTGCTGAGTCCGATACCGAGACACATAAGACCGATGGCTGACATGATGTTGCGATGGCGGGGAAGCAGCATGAGGATACCGAACGCCAGCAGGAACATACCCGAGACCGAATGGAGCCATCCGCGCCAATCCTCGGGCCCCCCATTGGAAAAGACGTTGAACTGAGACACCACTCCAACGAGAACTAGGATGAGCGCCATGATCATCGAGCGGTAGCAGATGCTTCTTACCGGTACGTAATCCATCGAAGTATAATCCATCTCGCAGTAATAAAACGATGTGAGAAAATCAACTGAAAAGAACCCAAATCCAATTTATACACGATGTCATTGCGATACTATTATGTTCATTCCGACCACTCCGGAGGAGGTTTCGAAAAGGGGCTGGAAAGGCCTCGATGTCATCCTAGTTTCAGGTGACACCTACATCGATTCCTCTTATAACGGATCTGCAGTGATCGGACATTATCTCATCTCCAAGGGATTCAGAGTAGGCATCATCTGTCAGCCCGACACCAAAAGCGATAAGGATATTATGAGACTCGGGGTCCCGGAACTGTTCTGGTCCGTGTCCGGGGGCTGTGTGGATTCCATGGTGGCCAACTACACGCCCACCAACAAATTCAGAAAGGACGATGATTTTACACCCGGAGGTATCAACAACAGACGTCCCGACAGGGCCTGCATCGCATATTCCAATCTCATCAAAAGGTTCTCGAAAGGAAAGCCGATCATCCTCGGAGGCATCGAGGCCTCCCTGAGAAGGGTCGTACACTACGACGCATGGTCAGATTCGCTACGCAGGTCGGTCATTTTCGATGCTAAGGCCGATGCGATCACCTATGGAATGGCGGAACTTTCCAATCTTGAACTCGCCCAATGCATGAGGGATGGTAAGGATTGGCACCAGGTAAGAGGCATTACATACATAGCAAAAGAGGCTCCCGCAGACTATCTCGAGCTCCCATCCTACGATGAATGTGTGTATGACACCAAGAAGTTCTCCTATGCATACAGAAGATTCTATGAGAACTGCGACCCCGTAACCGCTCAGGGACTCTGTCAGAAGAACGGCGACAGGTATGCGATACAGAATCCTCCCCAGAGGCTTCTCACTCCGGAGGAACTCGACGAGGTGCATTCCCTCCCCTATGAGAACCGTGTTCACCCCTATTATGCTAAGGACGGAATCGTCAAGGCGATGGACACCATCAAGAATTCCATCACAATCCTTCGCGGCTGTTATGGCGAATGTTCCTTCTGTGCGATAGCAGTCCATCAGGGACGCACCGTCGTCTCGAGAACCGAGGAATCCATCCTCGAAGAGGCGAAAAGGATAACCCAACAGCCCGGTTTCAACGGTTACATCTATGATGTGGGCGGACCCACCGCCAACATGTACGGCATCGAATGTCAGAAGAAGCTCAAATCCGGTGCCTGCAATGACAAGAAATGTCTCTTCCCCGTCCCCTGCCCCTCTCTGAAAATCGACCATGCGAGACAGATGGCCCTTCTCGAGAAGATCAAGGCACTTCCCGGAGTGAAGAAAGTCTTCGTTACATCAGGAATTCGTTATGACATGGTCGTCTATGACAAGAAGAACGGTCAGGGATATGTCGATATGATCGTGAAAGATCATGTCTCCGGGCAGCTCAAGATCGCTCCCGAACATGTCTCGTCCGAAGTGCTCAACCTTATGAACAAACCAGGGCCGAACGTCCTTCTCGATTTCAAGGACATGTTCGATGAATCGAACAAGAGGCAGGGCAAGAAACAGTTCCTTACCTACTATTTCATCGCGGCCCATCCCGGTTGCGGCAACAGATCCATGGAGGAATTGGGCAGATTCGCACATACGGAGCTGAAAACCAACCCCGAACAGGTGCAGATCTTCACCCCTACCCCCTCCACAGTCTCAACCCTCATGTATTACACCAGAAGGGATTACCACGACCGCAGGAACGTTTGGTCAGAACACGTCCCCCAGCTGAAACAGAAGCAGAAGGACCTCGTCAACAGACGGAGATGATTAGATTACTGAGAAGGATGACCGCCTTTTTTCCATCGGAAAGGATGTTTTCGCCGCACACGGATACACATTGGAAAGTGCGTCCTTCCTGCATCAGAAGATGTTCGCATTCAAATGGGGCAGATATAAGGACAAGGTCAATCTCCAGGTCTCCGATTATATCGAGGATGCCCCCGATATCGTTCTACAACAGTTTCTCGAAGGTACCGTCGGTTATGTAACCAATACCAAAAAACAGTCTTTCGGTCAAGAATATATGGATTACATGACCTCTGATGAGTTCATAATCAGCAAAAGACCGCTATTTATGCGCAGAACCAAGCAGATTACCCGTTCCGATATCGGAACCCATAGGAATCTCTTCGATTCTGTTCAAAGATTGCTTGATTCAGGGCTTTTGACTGAAAAGGACATCGATAATTCCGTGTTCACATGGTCTACAGGTGTGAATACGACCCGTATGGGCTACTGTTTCCAGCTTTTCCGCGTTGTTATGATCTCTGCGATCTTCGATATTCCCGATGTCGATGAACAGCTTTTGGATTTCGTCGTATACCATGAATGCCTCCACCTTAGGCAGGGATATGTCCCGTTCGACCACAATCCGCATAACAAGCAGTTCAAAGAATGGATGAGACTGTTCCCAAACCATGATGAAATGGAAAAGAAACTGCTTCAAATTTCAAAAATCATAAAATCTAAGAAAAAATAATTCTTTTATGACTATATGATATTTGTTAAGTATATTGCTTTATTGCTATAATATTTTATCAATTTCGGTTAACCAAACAAATTTACTATGTTATGCACAAAAATTAGGAAAACAACCAATTTTTGTAAATGCAGAATCTAATGATTTGCTGTAATGAATGAATGCGAATAATTATAGCAATAAAGACAAATGCTTAATTAATCGCAATCCTCGAAAACAGATATTATGGGCAACACACATCAGCCTTCATGCAGAACCCTGCCGATGCAGACAAGAAGGAATTCGTCATCGAAACAGACAACGGAGAGATCGAAGTATCATTCAACGAGGTCAAAAGGATGTCAGATTCCGGAGATATCGATGCGATGTTCGCTCTCGGAATGGCCTATGTTTTCGGCCACGCCGTAGAACAGGACAAAGGCAAAGGATATGATCTCCTCGAAAAATCCGCTGAAGCAGGTAATCCTGATGCAAAAATCCTCTTAGTTCAATTATTCTTCGACGGCGATTACCTTGCTTTGGATCAGGAAAAAGCTTGGAATTACATCTGTGACGCAACAGTTGCCGGTATTCCCGAGGGCCATCTCTACTCCGGACTCGCTTACATGGACGGCATAGGTGTCGATCAAGATTTCGAATTAGCGGCAAATGAGTTCAGATCTGCTGCACAGAGGGGCAATCAGGAGGCTAGAAACTCCCTTGCCTACCTCTACATGAACGGATATGGAGTAGAAAAGGATGAAACCAAAGCATTCCTCCTTTTCAAGAATGCCGCCAACGCAGGAAACGTCAATGCACAGTATCAGACCGGAACCTGTTACGAAATCGGTGCAGGATGCAAACAGAACTGGGCAAAAGCCGCAGAATTCTACAAAAAAGCAGCCGAACAGGGTGATGCAGAGGCAATGGACAGACTCGGAGTGATCTACTATCAGGGTTCTCCGGAACTGAAGGCCGACCCCAAGCAATCCTTCGAATGGTTCCTTAAGGCAGCAGGCAACGGAATCATCGATGCGATGTATGGTGTGGGTTGCTTCTATGCCGACGGTTTCGGCACTTCTCAGAACAACAAAGAAGCAGTAAAATGGCTGAAACTCGCCTCGGACAACGGCCATCCGGATGCTACCGAACTGCTTAAGAAGTTCCTTTGAACGGAAGTTCTTAATTGTGAATCCTATTTCCAGGAAACATGAGCGATTACGCCGACCAGAGTCCCGAGTATCTTTACTCCACCGCAGTATCCTATCTCAAGGGTGACGGTGTTCCCGCAGACAGCAAGAAAGCGGCCGAACTTATGGCCATTGCGGCCGAAAAGGACTACCTTCCCGCAGTCCGGGACCTTGGAGTTCTCTATCTTAACGGAGACGGAGTGCCCGCAGACGCTCAGAAAGCATACGAACTCATCAACATCGCTGCAGCAAAGATGGATCCCAATGCCATCTACCACCTTTCCCTGATGTATGAGAACGGAATCGGTGTCAAAAAGGACCTTTATCAGGCACTCAAGCTCATGGCCTACTGTGCAGCGGCAAATTACACCGGTGCAGTTGAGGATGCAGACAGGATCGAGGATGAGATCGACAGGCAGAGGGAGAAGAACCTCAATGCAAGGCCCCTGGTATGTCTCGACATTTCTGAATACGATGTAGAGGCCTGCTGCTGCAAGAAGATGTTCGATGCCGTGAAGGAAAAGGACATCTACGTCGACATGACCTACGAAGGTCCCGCAGTTTTCGGTGCAGATGAACAGGGCAATGAGATCGTACTCAAGGAATGCCCCTTCTGCCATGTCAAACCCCGTGTCGTCCCCCACGACAAGGTTTACTGATTTTAACCGGGGCTTAGGCCCCATTTCTCCTATGTATATTCATACACATTTGGATTAATAATTCCTAATTAGGATAAAATAATCTTGTGATACCCTATTGTGGAGAATCTTTATAAACCCCTTTATAAAGTACTCCCATACCATGAAGATACTCATATTCAACGGAAGCCCGCGTAAACAGGGCAACACTGTACATCTGATAGAGGCCTTCATGATGAGGGCAATCGAACTAGGTAACGAGACTGTCAGATACGATCTCGACAGGATGTTCATCAAGCCCTGCAAAGCATGCGATGCTTGTGCGAATAACAAAGGCAGATGTGTTCTGAAAGACGATTTCAACGCAATCTATGAGGATATCCTTGAAGCTGACGGGATATTGTTCGCCGCACCGTTGTATTGGTATTCGCTTCCTGCTCAGTTGAAGATCCTAATCGACAGATTGTATTGTCTACAGGGTTTGAACTTCAAGACCGGAAGCAAAAAAGTAGGTATCATCGGTGCCTGTGCCGACTCCACTGAGGATTCATTCCAAGGATTCTTGTACGGACTTGAAAAGAGCATCGAATACCTAGGCTGGGAAAACGTCGGAAAGGTATTAGCAACAGGCGTTTGGGGCCCAAATGATGTTCTGAAAACAGCCAAACTCAAGGAAGCAGCAGACCTGGCTGAGAAATTCACGTAATTGGCTACGAAATTCACAATTTAAATAGTAGTTCATACAATGTAGAATTACAGGACAACCTGTTGGCGAAAACCATGGATGGGAATATGGATGTGGAGAGCCAAATTAGGCTCATGCGTTCTGTGATAGGACGCAAATATATGGAGATCGACGATTTCATCGAGAAATCAGAGAAATCTCCCGAGAGTGCAGAGGCTTACGAGGCACTTATCGATTTTCTTAAGAACGATATCAAAGGATACAAGGCCATCATCGATGACCTCAAAGACGGATCCTGTGATTTCAGCGGCAACTACTATGATATCGCATCTCTCCCCGAGAAGGCAGTAGGTCTTTACAACGACTTCTATCTCCCCGGACTCAAAGATGAGGACTATCAGGACGAAGTCACCGCAATGAACATCAAATCCTCTTACGCAGTAAAACTTGTAGAGGATAAATATGTCAAAATCGGCAGGGCTGCCATCGAAAACCCTAAAGTTCGCGACATTATGTGCAGAAACGGTGACATTCTCGCACTTCTCGGCAAGATCGTGCTCTCCGAGCCTGAGCTGATCAACGCCATCAACGAAAACTGATTCATTTTCACCGGGGCTGGATTCATTCCGGCCCCAAATCATCATAATCGTTTAATTTTGAATTGCGATGCAGGATTATGTTCGCAAAGGCATGCGAGAAAGCGATGCAATACACCCACCCCCTCGTTCAGAATATCAGAACTGTGGACGGAGATCTCCAATCACAATATGGAACCTACTTTTTCATCAACAAGCAAGGTTGGGCAGTAACAGCGGCGCATGTCTTCAACGTAATGATGAAATTCCAGTATGATCAGAAACACATACAGGAAATCAATCAGATCAATGAGAAGAACAAAGCGGAAGGAAAACCCGAATCCGCCGTGATGGATCCCAAATGGATCACCCACCACAGTTTCTGGTTCGGTGCCGATCCGATAAGACTGTCGCAGGTGCATTTGGTTTCCAATGCAGATCTAGCAATTTTCAAACTAGACAATGTACCCGAGGCATTCCTGAAGGAAACCGCTGTTTTCGGTGATGTCTCCAAATTACGTCCCGGAACAAGCCTTTGCAAATTGGGATATCCCTTCATTGCCAATAAACCGGATTTCAAAGACGGAAATTTTGTCATGAAGGCCGGCAATATCGCACCTTTCCCTGTTGACGGCATTTTCACCCGTATGGCAACTGATATCATTGACCAGGAGAAGAAAATCGCAATCAGGTATATCGAGACTTCCACTCCCGGACTGCTAGGTCAATCAGGTGGCCCTACATTCGACATCAATGGAATCGTATATGCGATTCAATCGAGGACTGTCCACCTCCCCCTTGGTTTCACCCCCAAAGTTAACGAGGGTGACAAAGTCACCACTGCTCACCAGTTCATGAATGTAGGGAACGGAATTCCCGTGGACATCCTCATTCAGGTACTTGTCGACAGGAAGATCCCGTTTGAGACTGTGAATCAGGATTCCGATGGTTCGACTTATGTCATCCGCTGATTCTCTCATCAAACTTGCATTTTATCCGATTATCAGGGAGATTGCAATAAATTAAGTGAAATGCTTTATTCACGCAATTTATTGCAATCCCCAAAATTTTCTTTACAAATCCCATTTTTGTCAATACATAATGCAATATTGTATCGCATTGCAATAAATCACTATTGTAAAGCAAATAACTTAATTAATTCTGACCTTACAAATTTTCCCCCATATTTACTAGAAAATGTTGAAATTTCTCTAATACTCTTCACTTTTGTCAACGACGGTTCCCCGAATATCGATAAAAATATGGCCCAAAAATGGGGAGTAAAATGGCTGAAACTTTTGCAGAGCAGGGTTTTTGATGTAAAAACTCAAAAATCAAGAAAAATGATGATTATTGACATGAAATCTGAAGTAAAACAGCAGTAACGAATAAATTAAGACAATTGCTTTATTGCTCTAAATAGTTGCAACACGCTCAGAGGAAAAATTAGATTGATGGTTTTGAATGAAATCTGAAGCAAATGGCAGATAATTGAATCTAAAATTACCCTCAGAACAAAATTAACTGAAATGGTTTATTCTCGTAATTTTTATCACAAAGCTTAGAAACATCGAGCAAGATCGATAAAACCGCAATCAGAAATCAGCAATTTTAACCTAAGTCCGATATTTGCTCAGAAACGGCCTTAAAATCGTTTTTCATCCAAAAAGGTATAAGGACTAAGGCAAGGTCGAAATAATCGATTCTAGGGGTGTTCTAGAAGAGCAAAAATTCTGCAGGTTTACCAACCGTAACGAAGGCTTAGAAGACACCCGATGTAAACCCAAGTCAACTTAGGGTGATGGAGGACCGAGTGGATTCCGTTGATCCAAAGACCCTTGTGAGTCATGTACTTAGAGAACTCGGAAAGTTTCGCGTCATCGCAGGATGCAATGTAATCATGAACCTTCATGAACCTGCGGTCGGACATGATGTTCTTCTTCCACCATTTCTCATACCTACCAAGATCGTCCTTGAGGATTGCTTCTGCAGCATGCTCTGCGGAAAGAACCGCAGTTCTCAAACCACCAGCGGTCATGCAGTTGGGGAATCCGGCTGCGTCACCGATGAGGAGCACATTCTTCTTAACGAAGGGGTCGACCCATCCGAGAGGGATGGTACGGATCCCGCGTGTCGAATTCGGTTCATCTTCGGCGAAGCCGTTGATAGCTCCGGTGCACCTTCCGTCCTTGTAAGGGAAGTACCATTGGTAGAAATGATCATATTTCTCGGAAACAACGAATTCCAGAACATTCTGCTCGGTTTTTGCGTCGGAATGATATTCCTCCACCTTCAACATGATCTCCGGAGTGGTTCCGAATACGGATTTCCTTACTGCGGAGTAGGCTCCGTCTGCACCGATTACATATTTTGATGAAATAACGGTTCCATCGTTAAGGAATGTACGAACCGCATCAGGCATCATCAAAACATCATAAACAGAGCCACGGATAACTTTCAGGCCCTTTTCTTCGGATTCTCTGCGCAATCTGAGGAAAAGTTTGGGCCTGTCGATGATGTATCCCTTGATATTCAGGTTGATAGTGTTTCCCTGAGGCCATGTTATCCTCAATGTGTCGACATTGTTGAGGATCTCATCATCCTTGAGTGGAATGTGTTTGAGAGCGTCGGCATTTACACCGGCTCCGCAGATTTTGTGATAACGTTCGAAACCTGCATCGCTCATGCGCTCTACCATAATGACCTTGAGTCCCTTTCCGCAAAGGAAATATGCAGCAGTTGCTCCTGCAGGTCCGCCGCCAACGATCACTACGTCACAGTCCATATTCGGTGTAAATTACCTATTTTATTTTAGTTGTTCGATTAATCATTAATATTAATGAGAATAAACCATTTTAGTTAATTTATTATGAGATACAGAAAAGAATAGTGATTTAAAGCATTCTTGTTAATTTTTGATAATTTCCCCATGCAGGATTACCATAGGTGTAGACCTCGCCATCTTTGAATTCACTAGCATAAAATATTGAGATATTCCCTAAAATTAAATTACATCCAACTATGGTCAAAACACCATTAAAGTGAAACGTTATCATTATATACTCTAAAAATCGAGCCGAAACTTGGCTACTTTAAATACAGTATATAAGTAATACCCTTTTTTACAACATTTCAATACCCTTTTTTACAATAGGGAAATCCCTTGATCAAAACAATTGCCTGCCGCCAACCATCAGTATATAAGTATTCTTACTAACAAAAGAATACCAATCATAACATGTATTTTTCAAAGGAAAATATGTGTTAACATTCTATTGAAAAATATACGTTACAAGGTGTTCGCACTTTCCTTTTTATAGCGTAATCTAGAATTTTTAATTATGCCCGTAACA
>JAKSHV010000020.1 GCA_024399225.1 archaeon
CCAACGCGATTCCCGCATTCCCCTTTGATGGAGGATATGTGTTCTATGGATGGGTCGATGCAATCCTTGAGAAGACCGGAAAGAAGGACCGTGAAGCCAGGGAGAAGCAGGCGATGGAAATCGCTCGCAACATCTCGTCGCTGATGATCTTCCTGTATGTGCTGGTGATTATCGCCGCACTGATCTGAAAAGATGGAAAAACAGATGCAGGGGTTGGAACCCCTGCGGGATTACTGTTTGCTGTGTGCCTTGGGCTTGCAGCCGGTGATGATGTCCTTGCTGAAATCGAAAAGGGTCTCGGTCTTTCCACCCATGGTGAGGTCGAGTTTTCCGGAATCATTGACCTTTCCGACGACCGCTCCGGCACATTTGACTTTCACGAAGATCTCGATGACCCTTGCGGAGTTCTCGGGAGGACAGGCGTATACGAATCCGCATCCCTGGTAACAGAGGATCCATCTGATGAGGTCGTCGCAGTTCTTGGGAACGGGAATCTTGTCGATGTCCACAACAGCACCCATCTCGGAGCATTCGAGCATCATTCCGAGGGTTCCGATGCATCCGGGGTTGCTCATGTCCTTTCCGGAGTGAACGAGGTGTTCATCCGCAACGATCGCCGCGGCCTCCATCTGGAGCCTTACGAGTTTGGGATCGTTGTCGAGAGCGGTTACCCATGCATAGGGGATGTTCTTGGGGTAGTGACCGTCGGTGTCCATGACGAAGACTATGTCGTCTCCGGGCTGCGCGGTGCTACTGCGGATAAGCGCATCCTTCTTGACTTCTCCGATGACGGAGATGTCGATTGCGTGGTATTTGCAGTCGGGATGGGTGTGCCCTCCCACGATGGGGACATTGAACCTCCTGACTCCCTCCTCCATTCCCCTGAGGAGCCTTCCGCAGATCTGGTCGTTGGACATGGACATGACGTCGACCATTGCGGTTGCCCTTCCTCCCATGGCGGCGATGTCGTTCACATTTACGAGAACTGCAAAGTATCCTGCCATGTAGGGGTCGGATTCCACGAGGGATTCCATGATTCCGTCGGTGGCGAAGAGAACATAGCTGTCGCCCATTTCGATGGCCGCGGCATCCTCTCCCTCTGCTGCTGCGATCTTGGGGAATTTGTCGGTAGGAAGGAAGTCTACGACTTTATGGATCTTGCTCTTCCTGGTGACGCCGGGGAAATTTCTGATTGCATCGATAATGGCGTGAAGTTCCATATGTTCATCTCGCGGGAATTATGCACAACGGATTGTGCTATGGGTCGATAAGTATGCACGTATATGTATGATACCCTAAAAACAGGAATCTGGGTCAGACGATGCAGATGTTCATCTTCAGCTTGTGACTGGCGAGTGCTGCAGCCTTTCCGTCACCGTTGAGCGCTTCGAGGAGGATGTCGTACATCTCCGAACCTTCCTCCGCAAGGCAAACCATCGCCTTTCCATGCTTCCTGATGAGCGATTCGAGAAGAATCGAGAATCTGTCGCCTTGAAGGTATCCGAAGTACTGTTCGCTTGAATCGGTCAGGTTGAATTTCAGCGGATCGAGAATGCGATATGATTCGACACCGTCGACGATCTTGTCGACTTTGCTATCGTCCCAGTTTGTGAGGTCTCTGCAGAACAGGATTCCTCCTTTCTCCAGAAGGTAGAATCCTCCGCATTCACCGTCGTAAAACTGACGTCCGCCGAGTTTTCCGCCGAAGATGTTGATGCTCCTGTTCTTCAGATATTTGATAAGGTTCTGTATACGGAGCAGACCGAACCTGTCGGGTTCGTTGAGAATGGATTCGATCTCGTCATGTCTGTCGGGATTCTCGGCCTCGTTGGATATCCTCATGTAAATCTCGGAGCCGGATTTGTCAGCCACCGCTCTTGCGAATTCCCTGAACGTAGCATCTTCTATGATCTTGAACGAATCCTCTATGGTTTTCTTGCCGCTTCTAAGGCTGTAGACCGAATACGCGATGGATTCTCCGTCGATGTCACTGCATTTGACCACATGTCCGTTTGCAAGGACATAGTAACCCTCCCAATAGTCCTCTGTCAGGGACTGTTTGAAAATAGAACGGTCTTTGACCGATTTTTCTTTCTTGTAGGTGGCTTTGCTCAAAACTGAATCGAACCTAGATAGGAGAACGCCGATTTATCCTTTTTTCAGACAACGCAGGCTTAGGCTCTGTGTTCGAACATGGTCATAAGACACATTTCGGCATTGTAGAGCATCCATTTGAAGTCAGGAGGCGACCTTCCGGGCCTTGCATGACGGTATGCGTCGACGTGTGACTGATCCATATGGGTGAAACGGAATGTACCGAACTGCTGTACGATGCTTGCGTCCTGGTAGCTTGCGATCTCTTCATCGGTTGCTTCGGGGAAGACGTATCTGATGCAGCTGCATACGAAATCGTTGCCTTCATAGGCTATTTTCTTGACCGCAGCAACATCTTCGGGAGTACATTCACGCTCGATCAGATAGAGATCGGAAAGGAGCTGGCACATCTTTACATGTTCGGAGAGAAGTTCCACTTTGTTGCGGCAGTACTCTTCCTTGGTCATTTTGACCGGGGTGCCGAATCTTTCTTTGACCGCTTCGGTCCACTGGAGGAGTTCCCTTTTCAGGAGATCTAAAAGCATCTCTTCGCGATTTTTGTAGTAATTGTAGAGAGCGGGACGGGTGAATGATGTCTTGGCGGAGACATTATTGAAGGTCACGCCTAGGAATCCATCGCGTTCATAAATCTCGTCACAGGCCTTCATGATCATATCGCGTCTCTGATTGAACTGATCCTCAGTTCTAGCCCTAACGAACTCTTCCATGCCATATGCATCCATATGCTGTATTTTAACATATAGCGATTTCATTGATTATTTACAATTTGTTTTTAATTTGGTAACCTCTGTCACGGTTTCCGTGTTATTAACGGTGTTAACCTAGTAGGATGGCAATGGGGGTATTCAGATCATTTTGACAACATTGATTCTGTGTCAAAAAGAAGTCACCATTCCAACGTGCCAGATGGGCAACTGAGTCTATGCTTCTTTCCTACGTTTATATAGAATCAAACCATATTACAACTGTATGGCTAGGAAGAATAGCAGGAGGATCCTTTCGTCGGGAGTTCTTATCTCGATGCTTGCGATGTTCCTGATCGGCGGATATCTCCTTATTTCCAAGGAGGGCCTTGTCGTACCTAACTATGTTCTGATCCCGATGACCTTCGATGTTATCGGTATGGGTATGTGCATCATGCTGTATCTAGCCCTTTATGCCGACCGTCACAACGACCTCGGTTCCCACCATTTCATCCTGATGACAGTCGAGATGTTCATGATCTTCTTCGCAAGTATAATCAGTTGGGCTTCTGAAGGAGATCCGTCGAAGAATCTCTTCAATGAAGTGGGCATGTTTGTGGCGTATGAGATTCTTCTTCTCACTATGCTGACCTTCTGGCTGTATATCGCCTATGTCATCGATGCCCATGACAAGAGGATGAAAATTCTTCATTATCTTATCCTGGCAGTGTTCATCATCGGTGTTGTTGCAACGGCACTCAATTTCAGATACCATCAGTTCTACACAATCGATGCCGGCGGATTCTACACCTTGGCCTCCAGTGTGGATCTCTCGTTGCTCGCACCCATTCTGATCATCATATTCAGCAACATCGCCGTGACGATTTACATCAAGGGATTGCGCAAGAAGATGGCACTTTTCACCATCGTTCTCCTCCCTTTAACAGCGGCTGTAGTGGAGATGTACTTCGATACTGTGGAGCTTCTCTACATCGTATCCTTCTATTCGCTACTGATCATCTACGGCAACTTCTATGTCGGACGCAGCGAAGATCTTGCCAGGAAGGAATCCGAACTCGTAAAGCAGAGGGCGGATATCCTGGTCTCTCAGATCCAGCCCCACTTCCTGTACAATGCCCTTACATCCATCATGAACATCAAGGGAAATCCCCCGGACACCATGTTCGCCATCGCCGACTTCGGAAAATATCTCCGCGGTAACCTCGACTCCCTGAAACAGAGGGCACCCATCCCAATTACAAAGGAGGTCGACCACGTCGAGACATTCATGCTTCTCGAACAGCTCAGCATCGGCAAAGGTCTGGAGCTTGAACTCAACATCAACGACCGTAACTTTTTGATTCCTGCATTGACACTTCAGAAACTTGTCGAGAAGTGTGTGGAGAACGGTTACTCTCCTTCGCATCCGCGTGGAAAGATTGTCATCACCACGGAGGAGACTGAAAGTTCCCACTTCATCACCGTGGAGGATGACGGTACCGGTTTCGAACTATCTGCCATTTACGACAAGGATCGTGCCGAGATATTCGGTATCACTACAATCGAACACCGTCTCAAGGAACAGGTCGACGGAAGTCTGGACATAGAAAGCCAGATTGGCGTTGGAACCATAATCACGATCACCATCCCCAAGACCAAACCCAAGGAGAGCCACAGATTCTTCTGAGGTGCGATCATGATATCCGGAATACCTTCTGATGACGAACTCCGTTCCCTTTTCAAGGATGTCTCTCTGTTCGACATCCATGCGGAGTCCCCGACGCAGATCTACACGTTCCAGAACGATACTGTGGATTCTCTCCTGGATTTCATCGGAAGACTGGAGATATCTGTCATCTTTGCGGAGAGGATCTATGTATGCAAGGATGACCTGAAGATCAGGAACGAGATGTTCCAGGGTCTGAAGCTGGATATAATCGGAGGGGTGCAGTTCGATTCACACCGCTTCAACAGGGACCTGGAATCCATGGATCTTTCCTCCCCCGTGGAACTCAGATTGTTCGCCCTGTATGAAGGCAAAGCTTTCGGAGTGCGGTTCGTCGACGAGGGTCTTGATTCACTCAGAAAGGTCAAGCCCGAACAGAGAGTGGAGATGTTTGCCGAAGAACGCAGGAACAAACTGAAGGACCAGAATATCATCACCGCAAAGAAAGAGGATCCGATGATAGAGAGGTTCTCTGAAGTTCTTGTTCTGGACCGCCTCTATCGTAATCTCCGCGATGACTACGAACGTTTCAACTATGTGATCAAGATCGCACGCAGACCCGGAAACGACAATCTGAAAAAAGCCATTCTCAAGGATGACGGAAGCGGTTTCAACAACGACCGCATCAGACAGGTCGTCGCACTTACTCTGAGGAAGACCGATCCGAACAGCGGCGACACCGTTCAGATGGTCTTCGGTAAGGACTGAGTTTCAGGCGAGAAGCTGCTTGATCCACTTCCTTTCCTTGTGAGATACCTTTCCATCCATGGCGCACACAAGGAGGCAGATGGTGACGATGTCCATTTTCAGATCGACGGAAACTGTTCCGACGAGGTCGACCATGTAGTCGATGGCGGCCTTGTATTCCTTGGGTCTGTCGAGTCCTGCCGCAACGAAGATCTGCTTCGCCTCATCGTATGTGATGGGTTTTCCGACGATCTTTTCGAGAAGGGGTGCAACCATCTCGAACTCCTCGGGAGCAAGTTTTCCATCGGCTGCGATGGAACAGAGGATGAAGTGCAGGTATGCGGTTAGTCCGGTCGCTCCGTCCTGGGATATGGCGGAGAGTGCCGAGATGACCTCCACGGATTTCTGGGAGAACAGATCGGCTGCCACAGCAGGGTCCATGTTCTCGCATTCTTTGCAGAGTTTGCTGAATTCGAACATATGTCCGAATCGTGATAAGTATATAGAAAAGGGTGGCCCCGAAGGGCCGATGTGAGTTTATGAGGTTTCACTTGTAGAACTGCTGGATGGATTTCTCTGCCCAACCGTACTGGGACATATACTCTCCGTAGAAGTTGTTGAATGCGTCGGGAACACCATTGAGGTAATCGTACGCATCGCAGCTGAAGTTGGCAGGGATGACGGAGTATTCGCTCCTGTCAAGGTTGACGATATCCTCGGCGTGTGCCTCGACAAGGGACTTGTGGAGTTCCTTGACGATCTTGGTCAGGTAGTCCTGGGACTTCCTGGTGAAGGCCGCATCCTGGAGAAGGACATCACAGAGTTCCCTCCTGGTCACTGCGGATCCCTTGCGGTCCACAAGGTATGCGAGAAGCTCTTTTGCGGGCTTCCTGGAGAAGTGGATGGTCTCTCCGTCTACGAAGAGTTCGAAGTTACCGAAGGTGCGGATGAAGATCCTGTTCTGGGGGACGGTGATGGGGTTCCTGAGGTTGTCAAGTTCCTTCTTGACGTCCCTGGGGGAGATGGGCTTCATGAGGTATCCGCTTGCGTGGATGGAGAATGCGTCGGATGCGAATTCGGAGAATCCGGTGGAGAACACGATGTTGACCTTGACATTGATGGCCTTGAGTTTCTTTGCGAGTTCGAGACCGGTGATGCCGGGCATCCTGACATCGAGGAATGCGATGTCCGGAGGGTTGTTGGTGGCGTACTCGAGGGCCTCGGTGGGGGAGTTGAATCCCTGGATGTCTGCCTCGGGCTGGTTTGCCCTGATCGCGGTCATAAGGACTTCCAATGCGTCTTTTTCATCATCTACTGCTAGGATTTTCATGTGCTCACATCTTGTCTATGGAATGGTATGGTTATCATTATTTTAGTACCTTTACCGACCTCGCTCTCCACACTAAGGGTTCCGCCGGTCATTTCCTCGATACGCTGTTTGACGTTGGCGAGTCCGATGTGGCTTCTTCCGTCCTCCTTGACGGGCTGCGAGGTGTCGAATCCCACGCCGTCGTCGAGGATGAGGACGGTGTGTCCGAGCGCGGAACGGTAGGTCCTGACTGTGACGGTTCCGCCTTCTTCCTTGATGGTGACGCCGTGTTTGATGGCGTTCTCGACCAGCATCTGAAGGGTGAGTGCGGGAATGTTGAACTCGGTATCGGTGAGTTCGTAGTTGACGGTAAGTTTGTCTTTGAAACGGAGTTTCTCGAGGCTCACCTAGGTGTCGACGTGCCTCATCTCCTCCTTGAAGGGGATCGGGTTCTTCTGCGAGAACGAGTTCATGTTTCCTCTACGATCTCTGTTGAACTCGGTGAGTGCCTTCACGGTCTCCGGGGGAGTACCGTCGATCTCGGAGATGGCCTTGAGGGACCTGTACAGGAAATACGGCTGGATCTGTGCGGTGAGGAGTGTGACGTCCTGTTCAACGATCTCCGCCTGTTTCTCTGCGATATCACGTCCCCTCTCAACGTAGAAGTTGCCGTAGATCAGCATGATGGAGAAGAGCAGTGCGATGTAGATCAGGCCGATTCCGAAGAACAGCGACTGGATGATGGCTGCGAAGATGGGCAGGATCGTATAGCTGCAGAGAGCGAGCTTCTTCTCGGAGACGTCGACATACTTCAGGACAGCTATCATCGCCACGACGAGCATGAGGCCGGGAGTCAGGAGGGTGAACCAATAGTAATCCTGACGAACATAGGTTCCCGTATCGTCGACTATGAATATCGCATCGGTCCAAGGGTTGGTAAGAATCAGTAGGAGTCCGACGGCGAGGATGGCATAATAGATGATCTGAAGGATCTCGTATGCTTTGGTCTTATTGCTGATGATCTCCCCGATGTAAAGCCAGAATGCGGCAAGCAGGAGATGGATGAATCCAAGCAGGTAGTAATTCACCAGTTTGTTCCAGAGGATCCTGTCTGGGTCCCCGTTGTTGATCCAGAATTCGAAATCCCAGAGGAGGATGAAACCCTCGAACAGGATCATCGCCATGAAGTACATGGTGGCCATGTTGGAACGGTGGTCGAAGACCGTCGTCAGCAGAAGGATTATGCAGACGCCCATTCCGACAAGGTCGAGTGTGATGTTGATAGTGGAATAGAACGGCAGGGCACCGTCCCCCAGATTGTACATCTGGAGAATGGAGAACGCGGTGGATATTACGAGTATGGATGTGACGAAGATTCCGATAATGTTCCATCTCATGTCGCGTATCGTCCGGTTCACCTCCTGGTGCACATAGCCAGTAAACGGAATCCCATACCGTTTGTGACATTATATGCTTATAGGTGCGGATACGACAACTGATGCATTTTGTCGTGTATCAATCTCTTAAAGCGAGCATGGCTCTTTTGGTGAAAAGACTGTACTTGATCTTGAACTTCCTGCCGTCCGCAGCCTCGATGCGTGTCGTGTCGGAGATGCAGTTCATAGGTCCGTTGGTGACCATCACTAGCAGGTCCTGAACTCCTGCGGGGACTTCGAGTTCGACGATCTCATCTGCCTTGCCTTCTCCGATCTTCTCATCATTGATGCCGAAGATGAACTTCAGCTCTCCGCGCATTCCTTTGGGTGCGTTGCAGAGGATGGAGATTCTGGCAGTGGGGTTTTCCATGAAGAGTGATAATCAACCATCTTTAAATGCCATTCTGCGATTCGGAACGCATGTCCGATATCCCCGAGACCTTGGACGGTCCACAGAAGCTTGTTTACGAGAGTGCTCTCGCGGGCAATGCCGAAGCGATGTTCATGGTCGCATCATTCTACCACAACGGGGATAATGTGGAACAGTCCGACGAGAAGTCTTTCGAATGGTGTCTCAAGGCCGCGGAGGCCGGAAACACCAACGCGATGAACAACCTAGGTGCACTCTACGCAAGCGGCGCAGGTGTGAAGCAGTCCCTTCAGGATGCGGCCAAATGGTTCATCAAGGCAGCAGAGGCGGGACTCCCCGACGCACAGTTCAACGTCGCACTCCTCTACGAGAACGGTTTCGGTGTCGAGCAGGATCCCAACGAGGTCGGAAAGTGGCTCAGCCGTGCCGCATCGCAGGGATACGAACCCGCTCTCGAACACATCGCCAAGATGTACGGTCGCCGCTAACAGCAATGGCTTTTATCTTCCGAGGAGAATACAGTCTCCGATAACATGGTCAAGGTAATCTACTACTCCGGAAGGATGATCCGCAACCTCACCAAACTCGCCGACCGCGACGAGGATGCAGATGCTATGTTCGAGCTCGGTTACAGGTACTACTACGGATACGGCGTCAGGCACAACGTCAAGAAGGCCATCATGTGGTTCTACAACGCAGCCATCAGGGGAGACGCAGACGCCTGCTACATGATGGGTACCATGTGCTCCTGCGGAGAGGGATGCCCCCTCGACGACGAAGAGGCAATGGACTGGTTCCTTCAGGCAGCGGATCTGGGACATCTCGATTCCATGAACGAGCTCGGTATCATGTTCGCCGAGGGTTACGGTGTCGAGGCCAATATGGACTTCGCCAGGGAATGGTGGCAGAAGGCCGCCGATGCAGGTTCCGAGGAAGCTGCAGAGAACCTCAAGAAATCCGAGTGATTCTAAACTTCAACGGTCCGTCATAGCGGCGGACCTTCCTTTTTCCCTATTATTAACCCTCTCCTCAGAGAATATTGAGGAATATTGTCAGAACTCCCGTGTTCAGGAAGTCGATGAAGACGCTTCCGACCAGGGGCACGACGAAGAATGCAGTTGGCGCAGGTCCGTGCTCCTTCACAAGAGCCTCCATGTTCGCCATTGCGTTGGGTGTCGCACCGAGTCCGAATCCGCAGGTGGCGGTAAGGAACGCGGCGGCATCGTAGTTCCTGCCCATAATCCTGAATACAACGAAGTATGCGAACAGGGCGACGATAGCGACCTGTACGAGGATGGTGATGATCATCATGGAGGCAAGGTCTGCGATCTGCCAGAGCTTCATGGTCATGAGTGCCATGGCAAGGAATACCGCGAGGCAGACTCCGCCGAGAGTTGACATCTCTCTGATAGGCAGATCGATTTTCTTGATATCCGCGACGTTACGTACAATCATCGCGATGATCATGGCACCGAAGTATACTGGCACTGTGATATTGATGGATTTGAACGCATCGCAGATGTAGGTTCCGAGTCCGACGCAGACTGCGATTAGGACCATTCCGATGAGGAACCTTCCGTTGTCGATGTATTCCTTCTTCTCCTCTTCTTCAGCGAAGATGAGGTCTTCCTCATCGGGCTGGAGAGAATGTTTCTTCACACGCATCTTGGCGAGCGGTCCGCCGATGAAACCGCTGACGGCGAGACCGAAGGTGGCTGCGGCCGTTGCAATGGTCGGTGCGTTCGTGAGTCCGAAATCCTCTGCAAGTGTTGCACCGTAGCTTGCGGCGGTACCGTGTCCTCCGACGAGGGAGATGGATCCTAGACAGAGTCCGAGCTTGGAATCATATCCGAACATGCTTGCAAAGTATGCTCCGACCACATCCTGAATGATTAGGAGCACCAAGGCGAGCATAAGAAGCGTCAGGACGAGCTTTCCGCCAGATTTCAGCATTCTGAACGAGGCCATGAATCCAATCGAGCAGAAGAATGCCATCATGAAGACGTTCTTGAGGGTCTCGTCGAATTCGAATTCGGCTATGTCACTATAGTGTAGTGCACAGTTGATGACGGCGAATACAAGTCCTCCTGCAACCGCGGCAGGGATACAGAATTTTCGAAGGGTCTCGGACTTCTTAACAAGGAACAGTCCGAAACACAGGATGATCGCACCCAGTGCTGCACTCTGGTAGATGTTCAGGACTATTTCCATCATTGGGCGGCATAACGTGCGTTAACATAAAAACCTGTTTTTGAAAACAAATTTAGTGACATTTTGTTAATAACTGGGTCTTCGAAAATGATCCAAGCCGGTTCGTAAGTGGAGAACCGGGCGTCCGACCGAAGACGCCCAGAGAAGAGTCCCATCCCTTCTGAA
>JAKSHV010000021.1 GCA_024399225.1 archaeon
CAGGACACATGGCTGTTCAACGGCACCATCCGTGAGAACCTCAGGTTCAACAACCCCGATGTGCCAGACGAGAAGATATATAGTGCATGCAGGTCCGTGGGAGTGCATGATTTCATCATGACCTTGGACAAGGGATACGACACCGTTCTCTCCGATGCCGTCGGTATGTCCGCCGGACAGAAACAGCAGATCACCATCGCGAGGGCGATCCTTCTCGATGCGCCCATGATCATCTTCGACGAGGCCACCAGTTCCGTTGATACCCGTACCGAGAAGCTCATCCAGAAGGCCATGGATGCCCTGACCGAGGGAAGGACCTCATTCATCATCGCCCACAGGCTCTCCACCATCAAGAACTGCGACAAGATCATGGTCATGAGGGAAGGAAGGATCATCGAACTCGGAACCCATTACGAACTTCTGGAGAAGGGCGGATTCTATGCCGCGTTGTATAACAGTCAGTTCGAGAACTGTGCCTGAAATCCCTTAACATCCCTTAAAAAGGGATATTATAGAATGAGAAACTAGCGATTACTACCATATGTTTATATTCAAGTTGCCGTATGGGTAACTTGAAGTGGACCATCCTTCAGAATGATGGTTAATATCGAACATTGAGTTGAATTTTTATGGTTAGCACCGAAGAACAGATTATGGCAGAAACCCAGGAAGAGAACGTTGTCGTTGAGGCAGAAGAGCAGGTTGAGGAGACCTGTGAGCCCACCCCCGAGGAGAAACAGAAACTCGAGGAGCTCGAAGCACAGCGCACCGTTATGAACAGCGACGCCGAGAAGCACAAGCAGAAGAGGGATGAGCTCAACGCACAGACCAAAGAGTGGAAGGCAAAGAGGGACGCCCTCAACGGCCAGGTCCGCGAGCTTGTAGACGAGGCAGGAAAAGCAAGGGAAACCCGTGACCAGTACAACCAGCAGGTCAGGGATGCCAAAGTCGTCAGGGACGAGCACAACGCAAAAGTCTCTGAGATTCGTGCTAAGATCAACGAGATCAGGCCTGAGAAGGCAGAGAAAGACGCAGACCAGCCCTCCCTCGGTCAGATGAAGAAAGACCTCGAGAGGATGGAGTACCAGCAGCAGACCCAGGCAATGTCTTCCGACAAAGAGAAGGCACTCGTCAAGGCCATCGGAGAACTCGCCAAGCAGATCAAGGAGAGGGAAAAGACCGAGGAAGGCGACGAGGCAATCAAGGATCTCGTTGCACAGCTCAGGGAAGCCAAAGCAAAGGCAGAGGAAGCCCACAAGGCAGTCGCAGTCGCAGCAGAGCAGGCACAGTCCGCTCACGACAAGATGCTCTCCCTCTACCAGCAGGCTGACGCAATCAGGAAAGAGGCAGACGCTGCACAGGCAAAGTTCGTCGAGTGCAAGCAGGCAGCAGACGAGGAGCACAGGCTCCACATCGAGCAGATCAAATCCGTCCACGAGATCAACAAGTCCGCAGACGGAATCAAGAACAGGAAGACTGCTGCAAAGAAGAAGAAGGCAGACGCACAGTCCAAGCAGGAAGCTAAGGAGATCTTCGACAAGTTCAAGGCCGGAGAGAAACTCAGCACTGAGGACCTCATGCTCCTTCAGAAATCCGGATACCTCTGATCAGGTTCATTTTAGCGTTCATAAACCCTTTACCATTCCCTTCGGGGAATGGATTTTTTCTGATGATTTTTGACATCCAATATATAGTCGGTATTCCGTACATATCATGTGGATCGAATCAAGGGCATCATCAACCGCTGTCGTTATGACATCATGTACCGTAATGTCATGTTCCTCAGAGCAAATACGGTCATGACCACATTGCTTGCGGTGTTCATGGCGATTATGGGCATCCTGTCGGACTCAGTATTCTTTTACGCTCTCGCGGTCTACTATCTAGCGGTAATCTCCATCCGCTACGCATTGGTTACCGGTACCGATGCCGATCTCAAAAACCAATGGAGACGCTACCGCTACAGTGCCTGTGTGCTGCTTGTAATCACTCTGATTGTACTGATACTCAATATGTTCCAGATCCTCGGGGAATATGCTCTGAGCTATCCATGGTATCTCATCTATGGTGTTGCCTTGGTGTGTTTCATCGAGGTAATATCTGCTAGTATTGCGTTCTTCACGAACAGGCGCCATGTAACCCCGGTAATCCTTGCTATGAAAAACTGCAATGTCATCGTCGCAGCAGTGTCTCTGCTCTCTTTGCAGTATTCCCTCAATGCCAAATTTGGTGGCGAACCGAACTTCACCATGATGATGGGGGCGTCTATGGGTTTTGTGATTTTCGGAATGATCATTGTCCTATCGATTTACATGATACGCAACAGTACCCGCAAGATCAACGGCGAGTGATTCACTCATCTTCATTGTTCTCTTTGACGATGGAAGCCAGGAACAGTCCGCCAAGTCCCAGGAACAGTCCCAGGACACCTGTCGCGTTGAATCCCTTTGTCATAAGGGTGGCGGTCAGCTCATCGATCTCAGCACCCATCGCTTCGGGGATCGCGGCGTTGAACATGAGGGAATATGCGATAAGACCCAGTGATGCACCGATGTAGGTCAGGACGGTGATCATTGTTGCCGCCTCCTCCTTGTATTCGGGTCTGGTGTGGCGGATCATACGGATGTATTGGGCGGTCTCGAACACTGCAAAGGTGATTCCGACCATCGTTGCCGAAAGAACAAGGATTGCAAGACTCCAGTCGGGTTGAATGAAGGTGAATATCGTGTCGAACACGATAGTGCATACGAACGAACAGATCACAGGCACCTTGCTGCTGTGGTTGTCGCAGTAACTGCCCACGAACCTCGCGGATACGAAGGCGGCGACGGACACTATGCAGCAGTACATTCGGCACTCCATAACGTCCATGTTCCAGGCTATCTGCATCAGATATGGGAGAAGGTATAGTGCACCCTCGGTGATCATCGATCCCATCATGGCCGAGATGGCGATAAGCAGGAAAGCCCTGTTCTTCAGCATCCCGGGGGAGAGGATAGGCTGTCTGAGTTTGTTGTCCGTAAGCCTGAATGCCAATAGGAAGAGGCCGACATACGCGGCAATTCCGAACGGCAGAAGGAGTTCGATGCCCCATGCGGTGATGTTCTCCAGGAACACCATGCTCGCTGCAATCGCAATGAACCAGCATATGCTGCCCATGGCGTCGGGGTCGTTCTTCTTGACAGGTTTACGGTCTGCAGGCAGGTATTTCAGAGCCCCGATAAGCACCATTACTGCGAGGGGGATGTTGACCAAAAACAGATAGTGCCAGGTGATGATTTGTGAGAGTATTCCGCCTACGGAAGGACCAAGAACCATAGCCAATCCCGTACCGGATGCCATCGAACCGAGAGCATACCCCTGACGGTCTTCAGGAAGGTAATCGATGACTATGATCGGACATGCCGCGGCGGCCATGGAGATCGCCGCACCCTGCACGATACGCATAAGCGTCAGCGCAAGGAATTGGTTGAGGAACGCACATGCGGCTGAGGCGATAATGAAAATGCCGGTACCGTAGACGAACAGTTTCTTCAGCCTGTTGTTCTTTCCGAACTTGGCGAACTGAAGAAGGAGTGCGCATGTACCTAGGGAGTATGCGAGAAGAAGCCATGAACTCTCGGAAACGGTGATGTCGAGGTCGCCTGCGATCTCGGGAAGAGGAACCGTGATAATCGATGTATTGAGACACTGCAGGAACATCACCATCGACAGGAGGATGATCAGGATTCCGGTTGTCTTTGCGTCGGTTACGGTTCTTCGAATGAGGTATCACCTGATGGTTACTCAATGTAACCAATTATTTCGATAATTCGCCATTTCGGCCGAAGTATATATACGATTTCGCTGAAGCATTATATACTCCTGATAATCTATTAGGTTTCAAGGGAACAAGTCGGTTCTGTAGAGTGCATCCCATCCCTTCTGACTGGCTGGCCTGTTCCCATACTTCTTCTAAAATTTCAGCTATTCGGGGCTTGATTTCTTTACTATGTCCTCCACATCAGTATGTCTGGACGTACATGTGTACACGCGCGTGCGTTTCTGTATTATATATTTTGAAAGCCATACACACGAGATTTAATGGTACTAGATGGATTGGGAAAATCCCTCAGAGGAGTCCTTGACCGCATCAACGGATCTGCGGCCATCGATGAAGCCCTCATCAAAGATATCGCAAAAGAGCTCCAGCGTGCACTTCTGCAGGCAGATGTTAACGTCCAGCTTGTGCTGAAGCTCACCAACAACGTCAAGACCAGGGCTCTCAACGAGAAGCCTGCCGCTGGTAAATCCGCCAAGCAGCATGTCACCCGCATCATCTACGAGGAACTCGTCAACCTCCTGAAGAACGGTGAGCCTCTCGCACTGAAGCCCCAGACCATCATGCTAGTCGGTCTGTACGGTCAGGGTAAGACTACCTCCGCAGGTAAGCTTGCCAACTACTTCATCAAGAAAGGATTCAGCGTCGGACTCATCGGAGCGGATGTCTACAGGCCTGCCGCACTCGACCAGCTGAAACAGCTCGGTGCAAAGGTCGGAGCAGAGGTCTACGGAGAGCCCGGACAGACTGATGCGGTCAAGATCGTCAAGGACGGTCTCGAGAAGTTCTCCGACAAGAAGATCCGTATCATCGATACCTCCGGACGTCACGCACTCGAGGACGACCTCATCACCGAGATCATCGGAATCGGAAAGGTCGCCAATGCCGACGAGAGGATCCTCGTTCTCGATTCACAGGTCGGTCAGCAGGCCGGTCCCCAGGCAGATGCCTTCAACAAGGCCGTCGACGTCTCCGGTGTCATCCTCACCAAGATGGACGGTACCGCAAAGGGAGGAGGAGCACTCTCCGCCGTCGCAACCACCGACGCAAGGATCGTATTCCTCGGAGTCGGAGAGCACATCCGCGACCTCGAGGCATTCGATGCCGACCGTTTCATCTCCCGTCTTCTCGGAATGGGAGACCTCGCAGGTCTCGTCGAGATCGCAAGGGAAGAGATGGCAAACGAAGAGGATGACCTCGAGGCAGTCGCCAGGAACATGATGTCCGGACGCTTCACCCTCAACGACATGTATGCCCAGATGAAGGCCGTCAAGAAGATGGGTGCACTCAAGAAGCTCGTCGGAATGCTTCCCGGAATGAGCAAGCTCGAGGGACAGGTCGATTTCGACGCATCCCAGGCCAAGCTCGACCAGTTCAAGGTCATCATGGACTCCATGACCATGGAGGAGAAGGACGAACCCAACCTCATCAAGGGAAAGCGCATCGAGAGGATCGCAAAGGGTGCCGGAGTCGAGACCCACGACGTCAAGGAACTCCTCAAGCAGTACAACAACAGCAAGAGGATGATGGGATCCGTCTCCAAGGACAGGAAGATGCGTAAGAAGCTGCAGAAGCAGTTCGGTGGAATGGACCCCGAGGCCCTTAAGGAATTCGAGGGTGGACTCGAATGAGGTACTTCGTCATCACCGGCCACAAGGCAGCCACCGAAGCATCGTTCAAACTCGACGACCTCGCAGGCGGTGCAGGCCGTCTCGACATCCTCTGCAGGTGCATCAACTCCTGCTTCGTCATGAGCCACAACCTCCGCAGGGACGCGGAGATATATCTCGTCCTCGAAGGTGGCGATGACGCCCCCAAGACCGTCAGGATCGAGGGTTCCACCGTAAGGTACCTCAACCCCGACGAGAGGAGCACCGCATCCCTCATCAGGAACGCACTTCTCAAGAAGGTCCCCGCCGACAAGGAGATCAACTCCTCCCCCGGAGTGTACATCTCCAGGATGAGCTTCGATGATGTCATCGACAAACTCGCACCCCTCGGAAGCTTTGTCTACCTCAAGGAGGACGGAACCGACTGCAGGGATTTCGAATTCCCCGAGAACCCCATCTTCGTGCTCGGCGACAACCAGGACCCCACCCCCGAGGAGGAGGCCAAACTGTACGCACAGAATCCCGCGAAGATCTGTGTCGGGCCCTACAGTCTCCACGCCGACCACTGCATGATCCTCATCCAGAACGAGATGGACCGCAGAGAAGCCGCCGTGAAAGGTGATTCCAGTGCCCTATGACACCCGCGAGGATGCACAGAAGGAATACACTCTGAAGGTGCCCCAGCACCACCACTGCCGCAAATGCGGCAACGCCTTCATCGGAGACGGATACTTCTGTTCCGACGAATGCAAGAAGACCGAGGGAGACGCAGCCAAGAAGAGTCTGAGGAAGTACCTTGTCATCCTCATAGGACTCTGGGCCATCGTCATCGCCGCGGTCGTAGTCACAAAGGTGTTCTGAAGGATGAAGACTGCAGTAGCCGGAACATTCAATGTCATCCACGAGGGCCACCTGGCCCTTTTCAACCGTGCCTTCGAACTCGGTTCCGAGATATTCGTGGGAGTCACCAGCGACAGGATGGCATCCGAGTCCCGTTCGGACTACATCCCCATGCACCTCAGGAGGAATGCCCTCACACAGGTGCTCGACCGTTACGGAAAACCCTATCACATTTTCGAAATCGACGACATCTACGGTCCTGCAGAGATCATGGACGATGTCGACGTACTCATTGTCTCCAAGGAGACCGAACCCAATGCAATGAGGGTCAACGAGGAGAGGGACAAGAGAGGCATCAAGCCCCTTGTGGTCTCCGTGGTCCCCCTGGTCATGGCCGCCGACGGAAACAAGGTCTCCGCCCATTGCATCCTTGAAGGAAGGTACGGACTTCACGGAACATCCGATGTTCCCGACATCATCGTCGGTTCCGCCAACCACGTCAAGGTCGAGGCTGTGCGTACAGTCATGCAGAAGATCTTCGGAGAGGTCAGGGTCACCGGCATCGAGGTCTCCAGCGGGGTTCCCGACCAGCCTTTCGAGGAGCAGACTCGCCAGGGAGCCATCAACCGTGCCAAGGCGGCACTGGGCGACCATGATTTCGCCGTCGGCATCGAGGCAGGTGTATTCGAGAAGGAGGATGGTCTCTATGATTACCAGTACTGTGCGGTCCTCGACCGTTCCGGAAGGATCACAGTCGGAACCGGTTCCGGATTCATGTACCCTCCCGCAGTCGCAGATCTTGCACGCAAGGGAATGACCATCGGGGATGCCATGAAGGCATGTTTCGACCAGAACAACATAGGCAAGGGACAGGGAGCCATCGGATTCCTCAGCAAGGGCCTTCTCGACAGGAAGGGACTCACCGAGCAGTCCGTCACCGCGGCCATGATCCCCAGGCTGAACGATTCTTATGATCAAGATAACAGAAGTTCCTGAGGATTCCCCCTACACAATCGACGAGTGCAAGATCAGGGGTTATGCCGACGAGGTGCTCATTCCCGAGACAGAGGAGGACATCCGTGAGGCCGTCAGGAACTGTCCCAGCATCACCATCTCCGGTAGGAGGACGGGTATGTGCGGAGGTTCGGTGCCGTACGGTGGAACCGTCCTCTCCCTTGAGAAGTTCGACCACATCCTCGGTGTAGGAAAGGATGAGAGGAGCTTCTATGTCAGGGTCCAGCCCTGTGTCACGGTCAGGCAGCTCAACGACTTCATCAGGAAGAAGGGATACCTTTCCCTGCCTTCGCTGACCGAAGGTGCCAACGAGGAACTATCCGCCGACAGGGACGGTTACTTCTATCCCGTGGATCCCACGGAACTCAACGGTTCCCTCGGCGGGAACATCGCCGCCAATGCATCGGGTCCCAGGACGTTCAAGTACGGGCCCACACGCAGATGGGTGAGAAGGGTAAGGGTGATCCTCTCCGACGGTTCTGTACTGGACATCAAAAGAGGGGACATCAAAGCGACCGGAAGGACCATCGAGATCCCGTTCTCCGACGGCATGAGAATGATCGAACTTCCCACCTATGAATTCAACATGAATGTCAAGAACGTCACCGGACTCTATGTCGAGGACGACATGGATGCAGTTGATCTGTTCGTCGGCAGCGAGGGTATTTTCGGAGTCATAACCGAAGCGGACCTGTATCTCGCGCCTGCACATCCCCTCATCAGCAACATCGTCTTCCTGCCCAACGACGGTGATTCCTACTCACTTTCAAAGGATTTCAGGGCTAGCGGAGTCGTCCCCGAATTCCTTGAATTCTTCGACTCTGGCTCATTGGACCTTATACGTTCCTCGAGGAAGGACGATCCCAAATTCACCGACATGCCGGACATCCCCGATACCGCGGGATCCGCATTATTCTTCGA
Source organism: archaeon (assembly GCA_024399225.1). Classification (GTDB taxonomy): domain Archaea; phylum Thermoplasmatota; class Thermoplasmata; order Methanomassiliicoccales; family Methanomethylophilaceae; genus Methanomethylophilus. The sequence continues at coordinate 8,206 of JAKSHV010000021.1, forward strand.
CCTTCCGATGGATGGGAACCTCAAAGACAACTATCTCAGAGTGAAACCCCTCATCGAGAGGTACGGAGGTTCTCTGGAAGACAGCTGGTGCGGATACGAGCTTAAGGACAGGGAGCGTTTCTTCGCATTCAGGCACTCGGTCCCCCAGACCATCTTCGACTATGTCGCAAGGCTCAAGGGAAGTTCCGCACCCAAGATCAACAAGATGGGTACCGACATGTCCGTTCCCCTGGACAGACTCGACGAGATGATGGAGTTCTATGATTCGACAATCAGGTCTTACGGACTCGAATATGTCATATTCGGACACATCGGGCACGGACACCCCCATGTGGAGATCATCCTCAAGGATATGGAGGCCTTCCGCAAGGCGAAGGATGCCTACCGCGAACTCGCACGCAAGGCCATCGAACTCGGCGGATCACCTAGTGCCGAACACGGTATCGGCAAGATGAAGGTCGAGTATGTGGAGATGATGTACGGTTCCGAAGGTGTGGACCAGATCCGCTCTGTCAAGAAGGCCATGGATCCCGAGAACAGGTTCAATGCAGGGAATGTATTCGCCGACGGGGAGGTGAGGATGTGAAGTACGTTGTCTTCGTGAAGCAAGTGCCAGACACCACACTTATCGCCGTCGACGAGAACGGAAACCTCATCCGTGCCGGTGTCCCATCCATCCTCGACCCGTATTCCGAACATGCCTTGGAAACCGCCGTATCCCTGAAGAAGGAAGGGGATTTGATCGTCGCAGTCACCATGGGTCCCGACCAGGCACAGTCCGCACTGAGGAGATGTCTCGAGATCGGAGCTGACGAAGCATACCTCCTTTCGGACAGGGCATTCGCAGGTGCCGACGTGCATGCCACCGCGAGAACCCTCTCCGCCTTTGTGGAGAAGTTCGCGGCAGACGCCTCCCTGATCATGTTCGGCAAACAGGCCGCCGACGGAGACACCGCACAGGTTCCCGCAGAGGTGGCAGAGATGCTCGGAAGGGAACAGTTCTGCTATTGTGTTTCCGTAAACGCCGAGGATGACCACTTCGTCACCGTCCAGGACTACGGGGACGAAAGGCGTACATGCAGGGCTCCGATGGGTTCGGTCGTATCCGTTTCGGAAGGGGACATCAACCGCAGACTTCCCTCCATCGCACGTTTCATCGAGGCCTCGGAGGCCGAGATAAAAAGACTCGACCGTATAGCGCTGGGTCTTGGTAATTTCTCGGTCGGAATGAACGGTTCCCGCACCAAGATCGTGAAGTCCGTGAACGTACGTTCCGAACGTCTCGGAAAGATTACCGACGGTTCCGACCCGGTCAAGGCCGCAGCATATCTCAAGGAGCTGATCTGATGGGATGCGAATCGTGTTCCGACGGAAGCTGTTCCGGCAACGAGAAGGGCGGACTGCCTCCCGGAATGCTGCAGAGGTACAAGCTCAGCACCGACCGTTCCGATGGGTTCCTCGTATGGATCGAAACCGAAGCCGATGATGAAGGAAACCTCCGTATCTGCGACCACTGCAAGGAACTGCTTGGCAAGGTCAGGCAGATGGACGGCGGCAACTCCCGTATATGGGGAGTAATCTTCGGACATCTCGAACTCAAGCCCCTGTACAGGGAGATATACTCCTATGGTGTGGAAACCCTCTACGAAGTACACGACAGGAAGCTTTCAATCTTCCACCCCGAGGCTTACGCCGACTGCATCGCACAGGTCGCGGTCCGTACGGAACCTGCCGTCATCCTCTTCGGAGCAACACCCCGCGGAAGGGAGATCGCTCCCCGCGTGGCCGCCAAACTCGATGCCGGACTGACCGCAGACTGTACAGATCTGGCACTTGACGAACGCACCCTCCTCATGACGCGTCCCGCGTTCGGCGGGAACGTCATGGCGACCATCCAATGCACTACCTTCCCCCAGATAGCTACCATCCGTCCCGGAGTCTTCCCCGTTCCCGAACCCATGCAGGGTCGCAGAGGAACCGTCATCTACTGGCAGAACAACTGCGATACTCTGAAGGACATCATCCTCTCCGAGAAGGAGAACGGTTCCGGAGAGGACATCACCAAATCAAGGATCCTTATCTCCCTCGGAGCAGGTGTCAGGAAGGAATCCATCCCGATAGCGGAATCCGTCGCAAGGAAACTGGGCGGAACCGTCTCCTGTTCCAGGAAACTGGTGGAGAAAGGCTGGTTCAACCAGTCCCGCCAGGTGGGGCAGTCCGGACACACAGTGTCTCCCGACATCTACCTCGCGTTCGGAATCTCCGGTGCGATACAGCACCTCGCC
>JAKSHV010000022.1 GCA_024399225.1 archaeon
GTTACAAGCTCGGATACCACAAGGCCGCAAAGATGGCGGAGATTGCCACCTGGGCAAAGATCTGTGCAGTTACCGACCTCGATCCCGAGATCATCAGTTCCGCGAACATGACTCCCTACAAGTCTGTCGCAGATGCAGTTTCAGACGCACTTGCAGCCAACCCCGAGGCCAAGGTCATGGTCTTCATGGAAGGCAGTGTCACCATCCCCAAACCCATGGAGTGAATCAAATGAGCAGCACCGTATTCACAACTCAGAACATCGACCTCATCAGGAGCGCACTCTCGTCCTGTACCCAGTGCGGATTCTGTAAGAGCGTCTGCCCCTCCTTCAAGGCAATCAACTGGGATACCGACCTTTCCAGGGGACGTATCGCACTGACCTACGGTCTCGCCACCGGTCAGCTCCAGGCAGACGAGTCCGTCGTCAACAGCATGTACACCTGCACCACCTGTGCGGACTGTGTCAGGAGATGCCCTTCCAAGGTCAAGATCGTCGACATTATCGAACTTGCACGTGCAGACCTTGTAGCAAACGGATTCGCACTTCCCAAGCACAAGCAGATGTGCGAGAACATCATCAACTACAACAACCCCTTCGCAGAGAAGGAGACCGTTGCAGAAGTCTTCAAGAAGATGGGATACGAGCCCCACGCCGCACCCGTCGCATACTTTGCAGGATGCACCGCAACCTACAGGGCAAAGAAGACTGCACAGGCATCCCTTTCCATTCTCAAGAAGCTTGGAGTGGACTTCACAACTCTCGATGAGATCTGCTGCGGTTCCGTTATGGGACGTGTCGGATGGTCTGAGGAAGAGCTCGTGAAGATCTACAAGAAGAACATCGATGCCATCGTCAAGCTCGGAGTCAAGACCCTCGTCCTCTCCTGTGCAGGATGCTACAGGATGTTCAAGATCGAATATCCCAAGCATGTCGAGGTCCCCTTTGAGGTCCTCCACATGACAGAATTCCTTGCAAAACAGAAACTCCAGCTCAAGTCCCTCGGAGATGTCAAGGTCACCTACCACGACCCCTGCCACCTCGGAAGGCACTGCGGAGTCTTCGATGCACCCAGGGACGTCATCAACATGTTCCCCGAGGTTCAGTTCAAGGAGATGAAGTACAGCAAGGCGACCAGCCACTGCTGCGGTGGAGGCGGAGGAGTCCGTGCTGCATTCCCCCAGGAATCTGCAGACATTGCAAACACCAGGCTCGATGAGGCTGTCTTCGCAGACCTTCTCATCACCACCTGCCCCTTCTGCGTCACTAACCTGTCCGCACAGGTCGGAGACCGTAAGATCAAGGTCGTCGACCTTACCGAACTGGTCGATGAGTACCTTTGAGTCTAAGGGCTGTTGATTTACTCAGACGCGGGGCATCCCGCCCCGCGTTAATGGGGATCCTCAATGTGACCCCCGATTCGTTCTCTGACGGAGGACTCTGGAACAATCCGGAAAGTGCCAGAAGTCATGCATTTGATCTAGTGGAGCAAGGTGCGGACATTATCGATATCGGTGCGGAATCCACCCGTCCCGGGGCCGACCCGGTCTCGGAGAAAGACGAACTTGCCCGTCTGATTCCCTCACTGAATGGATTTGCAAGCAGCGTGGATGTTCCGATATCTGTTGACACGATGAAGGCCTCTGTGGCCCGTTCCGCCATCGAAGCGGGGGCCCATATCATCAATGACGTCAGTGGGTTCTCCGATCCTGATATGCCGCATGTCGCAGCAGAACTTGATGTTCCGCTGATCATCATGAACAATTACGGAACACCCAAGACTTTCAATTCCGATTTCATACAGGGCGACATTTTAGACGTCGCCATGACCTACCTTTCTGAAAAGATTGATATCGCCCTATCTGCCGGTGTGAAGGAACACAACATAATCCTCGATCCCGGACTTGGGTTCGGAACAACCATGGAACAGTGTGTGACTATCATCGAGAACAGTTCGCTCTTCTCTATGGGTGGCAAATATCCTGTACTTATCGGCCCCTCCAGAAAGAGGTTCCTGGCACACGCCTATCCCGGAATGGATAAGGATGAGGCCACTGCCGAATCATGTGTAAAAGCAGCCGCAGGCGGTGCGGACATCTTACGTGTCCACAACGTCGCCTGCGTTGCAAAGAAGTTTTGTTGAATGGTTTGTAATCACTCTGCTTCGCGGAGTGCCTTCTTGTGCTCGAGAGCCCTCTTGTGCTTCTTGCGTGCTCCTGCAAATTCTCCGATGGGGATGAGGATAGCACATGCGAAGAGGAGGACTGCGAACTTGATCAGTCCCTCGAGTCCGATGGTGAGGTCATCGAGTCCGAGGTTGCTGATGGAGTCGGGCATTGCAAGGGAGGTGGATGCTCCCTGGAAGATCAGTACGAGCCACACGATGATGGCGATGCACTTTGCCACTCCGACGACCATCTTTCCGACGGTACCTTCTCCGAAGTAGACTCCGATACAGCTGATTCCGATGATAGGTAGATATCCGATCAATGCGTTGAATAGCATTCCGCCGGGTGCGAGATAGTCTTTGAACATGGTGAAGTCCAGGTGGAAGTTCTCCAATGTATGGTTCTCCATGTAGTACGCAACGACCATCATAAGGAGGAACATGAGGATGTACTCGACGATTCCGATGATGAGTCTCTGCATGACCCTTCCGGAACTGTTGAGGTACTTTTTCTCCTTCTTGTCCAGTTTGTCGGACTGTTTTCTGACTTTGTCCTCGTGGCTCATGCAAGACCTCCTGTGTTGTAGAGGGATTCGATCACTGCGATGAAGGTTGCAGTGTTCTCTGCATTCAGTGCGGGGAGGGGGTCGGTGTAGCCCACGATCGACAGATCGAGGGTTCCGTCGTCCTTGACAGAGTTCTTCATGATCTCCGCTGCAGTGTGTCCGTCTCCACCGATGGCTTCGATGCTTACTTTGGTGGTGGATCCGGAATCATCGATGGCGATCTTGACCTGTGCATCACCGAAGTTGATGATTGCCTTTCCGTCGTCCTCGGGGTTGGTGTGGGTGAAGATCTCGGGGAACTGGGTTTTCAGGTTGGTTGCCGCATCCTCGAGGAGACCGCCCTTGGTGTCATCAAGGGTGATGTCGACCTTTGCGTTGTCTCCAACGGTGGTGATCTCGGGTGTTGTACCTTCGAACTCGATGTAGTTCTTGAGAGTGACACTGAGATCGAGAAGATGGGAACCCTGCCACTCGAAGTACTTGAATCCGACCTTCATACAGAGGGGGATGGACATGACTCCGTCGTTGTTGGTAGAGGTTGCAGAATATGCAAGAAGTGCATAGATAGGCGCGTCGACCATTCCACTCAGGGGGGTGGGGACATCGGGGACGAGGGTTCCGACGTTGATGGTTCCCAAGTCGAGTTTCATGTTGCCTGCTCCGACGTAGAGCGTTACATACACGTCGGCGATATCTGCAGGAAGGTGGGACGTGATCATTCCACCTGTCATGGTCATTTTGAAGTTCATTCCGTCGCAGCTTCCGCTCAGAGTGGGAGCGTCGACTTCGAAGGGGTTGGCTGTTAGTTGTTCTAGTTCTTCCTGGCTCATAGGTAACGAAGTTACGATGGCACCATAGCAGCAATATGCTATGATCGCAACGACTGCGAGCTGGGCGACTAATTTACCTGCGTTCACGGAATTAAGAATATTTTATTGCTATAAAAAAGAGAATCAGAAAAGATACCCTGCAACAAGAATCAATACGCATCCTGCGACGGCAACGACTGCCAAAACACGTTCCCTCAGCTTCTCCTTTTTCAGCCTTTCCTGGTCCTTGTAGTAGCATTCGAGGGAGCAGTATGCCTGATCGAGAGGTACGGCATCTCCGCAGAAACGGCAGTGATCGTGTTCTGTCACATCGGCACACATGTCAAAAACCATATCGTTCCTATTATAAAGTCACTATCCGATTTTCATTCAGGTTTCAATGACCGATATGAGAACAGAAAATCGTTTCGACCGTATGGAACGTACGGATTGGATCGATATGAGGAGAATACAATCTGCCAAGGTGTTCGTGGCCGGAGCGGGAGCTCTCGGCAACGAGGTCCTGAAGAATCTCGTTCTTGCGGGTTTCAGGGACATCACCGTCGCCGATCCCGATGTGGTGGAGGTGAGCAACCTTAGTCGCTGCGTGCTTTTCCGCAACAGGGATGTCGGAAGGAACAAGGCAGAGGTTGCGGCAGGTTCGGTGATGGACATCTATCCCGAGGCTGTCGTGAAGCCTATCAAAGATCGGATACAGTCAGTGGATCTTGAAGGCTATGATATCTACCTCGGCTGTCTAGACAGCATAAGTGCCAGACTTCATCTGAACTCTCATGCAATGTTCTACCAAAGGCCCTACGTAGATGGATCTACGGATGGGTTCAGAGGAAAGATACAGGTGGTCCTTCCGGGAGGGCCGTGCATGGAATGTTCGATGAACCGTACGCATCTGAATGAGCTTCACCGCGTATTTTCATGCGATCCGGCAAAATCCGTGAAACCCTCCGAACCGATGATCCTGTCTTCCGGAATAACCACGACATCAGTGATAGCTGCTGTCTGTGTCCGTGAGGCGATAAAGATCGTGTGCGGGAAATCGGATTGCTGTCTTGACGGAGTCTGTTATTACGACGGTATGAAAGGAACCTTTGAAACGGTCGGACTGGAAGTCAATCCTTCCTGTCCCAACCATGGAGACGGACTATGTCAATTAAATTAAAACTGGTGAACGGAGGAGACAACTCCAGCATCACCACCGAGGTCGAGGAAAACGAATCGGTGGGAGATCTGTTGGTCTTCGCCGCCCAATATTGGAACAAGGACAATTATGCGTTCGTTATGAAAATAGGAAACAAACTGATTCCTGCAAACAAGGCTGTAGGTGATCTGGGTCTTTCCAATGGGGATGAGTTAACCATCGTTCCCGATCCTCAGGGTGGATGAACATGGGCATGGCTAAGCCCATTCTTCTGAGACGTCTGTCGAACGACCTGTCACGCGTCGGTCCCGGGATTTCCGTATCCGATCCTGGTGCCGATCCATCGTTCCCTATCATGCTGACAGTTCACGTGTCCGGTGTGGAAGGTCACACATCGTCGGACAATGTTTCGACGGAACACGAGTTTGTATTGGAGATCGGTGATGATTTTCCATATGAACGTCCTCGTGTCAGGTGGAAAACCCCGATTTTCCATCCCAATATAATGCCTCCGGAAGAAGGAGGGATTGTTTGTGTAATGGGGATAGATCATTGGGATTTCAACACCGGACTAGACTCTTTCATAGGGGACATAACCGATTTGATTAAGAATCCCAATCCCAATGATCCTCTCAGATCCAAGACCTGTGCGGCCGCGGCCGAATGGTTCCAGGATAGGATATGACCCAATGAGCCAGACAGAGGAAATTCCCCGCACCGTTCCCGGAGTAGAGCTGTTTTTCGGAGAGAGCGTCGCCCAGTATCTGGCGGAGATTTCCGAAGAAGCCTACAGTGCGGAATCCTCTGCCGAAGGCTTCCTTCTGGGGAAACGTTTCACCGATTCCCAGGGCGAATATGCAGTGGTCAGCGGAGTCACACAGGATGTTGCAAAGGCCGGTCAGACCGTAGGGTGGTTCCGTTCCTCGGAATCCGGGAACGTCGTGACTCCGGGGGATCTCAGCAAGATCTACTCTCTGTTCGGATATTCACGTGTATACGTGATTATTATCGACAGTTCTGCTGAATCCATGGCGATGTACGTTGCGGAGAACGGTGTCGCAAGAAAAGTGAAGTCTGTTATGGTCGAGAATCTCTGATCAGACCCAGATGGCGTGTTTGTTACGCATATCGGTCTCTGTGGATTCCATTTTGCGCATGAGTTCTGGCACGAGAGTGTCGAAGAAAAGCAGTGTGGCATCCTCGAAAATTGTTCCAAGGGGGGCATAGATGGATGCCTTCTCGTCCGATTTGGGTTTGACAATGATTACAGTATCGGAGTTCTTGGCAAGGTTGCTGCTTTTGTGGGCAGTAACCGATACCACATGGACCCCAAGGTGTCTGGAGATCTCTGCGGTCTTGACAACCGACATGGTCTTACCTGTATTGGAGATGAGAATCATCAGATCGTCCTTCTCCAGGATGGGCGTGGTCATGTCTCCGACGAAATAAACCTTCAGACCAAGTTGTACAAGGCGGATTGCAAAGGTCTGTCCGACAAGGCCGGACCTTCCGACCCCGAATACGAAGATACGTTTCTTTGAAACGATGAGGTCGGTCAAAATGGTTTTTTGATCCTCGGAAATACCTGCCAGGGCTTCGGTGCAGCTCCTGGTCAGGTATTCGAGGGTGTTCATGAAATCACTCGCTTTCAGGTTCTTCGGCGGCTGCCGCTTCCTGTTCCTCGAGTTTCTTCTTGTCCTCTTTGAGCTGTTTGGCGGCCTTCTTGGAAAGCACCCTCTCGGTGAGAGTCCTCATGTAGACCGCATCGTGCTCAAGAAGAGGTGAGGAGGAAATAAGGGTAATCTCGGGCTTGAGATCGGCAAGTGCCTCTGCAAGCCTCTCGAACCTAATCTCTCCTTTCTTCAGGGGAGTGAGCCATTTCTCGTTTCCTTCGGGGTCGAACTCGACGTTAGAGAAGGATGCGTAGACCCCCTTGTCACCGCAGAATGATGCGAACTCGCTGATGAGGTCGACGAAATCACTAGAGGTGTTGAGGGAACCTTTGGTCCTGGCCTGATAGTGGGGGAAGTTGAGTACGGGGGTGAGACCCTCGATATCGTCACACAGCTGGAAGATCTGTTCGGTGGAACCGAATACGTCCTGCTGTCCGGTGACCTCGATTCCCAGACGGGGTTTGAGGCCGACGGAGGTCCACCAATCCATGATGTTTCCGAGATTGTTGTAGATGTTTTCCTCGGTCTGTTCCCTGCTCCTCTTCTTGTCGTCATACAGTCCGACATTGGTTACGACGATGTCTCCGTCGAGGGCATCGAGGATGACTCCTGCCTGCCTGACGGTCTCGAAGTACTGGTTTGCAAGGTTAGCCTCCTCCTCATTTTCGGAGAACATGTCGGAGCCGAGGTCCATGTAGTAAGGGGTGTGGAGAGACAGCTTGACATCATGCCTCTTTGCCATCTGTCCCAGGGGGTAGAGATCATTGAAGCATGCAGCAACTCCTGCAGGCATTCTGACAAGGTTGTCCTCGTCTTCGATTATCTCATCTGGGTCATAGATGATATCCACCATTCCGTCGACTTCTCTCTCGATACCGACGACGAATCCGGATTCTGCATCGAGATCCTTGATGGTCTTTCCGACCTCGAAGTCCTCATCGGGTGCATCGGGGTAGGTCTTGGGCCTGACCATCTGGATTTCAAGTGCTGTAAGTGCAAGATTGTGAACATCCTCAATTCCGTCTTTCAAGGTGCGACCTTTACAGGACAGCGGGATACCAGCGGGACCGTATCTTATCATGGATTATCACTAAGTACGCCCACAATGTGCCTGGGGTATTAATGTTTTGCACCAATGCACTCGTATTATTACCTATAATAAGCTCGTACGCGCACATACCTTTATTAAGAAGTCCACCATAGCGCGAGCTACCGATTTGTCGGGAGAGTCAGAAAAATGAGCAACAACTGTTCTAAGACTAACCCCCAGCTTGTCGCCATGATCAACGATCTTAAGGCCAAGACTAGGGAGAACAACGCTGCAATCTGGCGAGACATCGCGCTTAGGCTCGAGGCACCCTCTAGGGTGTGGGCCGAGGCGAACCTCAGCAAGATTGAGAAACACGCCGCAGACGGAGAGACCATCATCGTACCCGGTAAGGTCCTCGCAGCAGGCGAGATCAGCAAGAAAGTGAACGTTGCAGCCTACAGCTTCAGTGCAAAGGCCGCAGCAGCAATCGTCGCAGCAGGCGGAAAGACCATGACCATCTACGAGCTCATGGAAGAGAACCCTACTGGATCCAAAGTTAGGATTATGGGATGATTCAAATGGTTACCGTAATCGATGGAAAAGCACTCATCTACGGAAGGCTTGCAAGCGAAGTCGCAAACAAGATCCTTGCAGGTGAGGAAGTTGTCGTCCTCAACGCTGAGCAGATCATCGTCACTGGTGAGAAGAGCGAGGTCTTCGCCGAGTTCAAGCACAAAGTTGACGTCGGAGAGGTTACCAAGAGGAAAGGACCGTTCTACCCCCGCAGGGCAGACCTTCTCTTCAAGAGATGCGTCAAGGGAATGATCCCCCGCTACACCACCACTGGAAGGGAAGCATACAGGGCACTTCATGTCTTCGTAGGAATCCCCAAACAGTTCGAGACCGCAGACAAAGTCAAGGTCGACGCAGCAGTCAAAGCACCTCAGTGCAAATACGTAACCCTGGGAGAGATCTCTGAGTACCTGGGTTCTAAGATTAGGTGATTCAAATGGATGCAGTCAACACTAGTGGAAAGAGGAAGACCGCAATCGCCAGGGCAGTCGTAAAAGAGGGAACCGGAAAGGTCACCATCAACAAGACTCCCCTCGCTATCTACACCCCTGAGCTCGCAAGGCTCAAGGTCGAGGAACCCCTCCAGCTTGTTCCCGAGAAAGCCGCAAAGGTCGACATCGCCGTCCTCGTTCAGGGCGGAGGAGTCATGGGACAGGCAGCAGCCATCAGGACCGCAGTCGCAAGGGGACTCGTCGCATACTACAAGGACGAGGAACTTGAGGCACTCTTCAGGGCATACGACAGGACCCTCATCGTCAACGATGACAGGAACAAGATGCCTAAGAAGCCCATGGGACCTGGCGCACGTGCAAAGAAGCAGAAGTCCTACAGGTGATTTCGCATGATAATACCGGTGAGATGCTTTACTTGCGGAAAAGTGGTCGGTTCTGCCTACCCCGAGTACGATAAGCGCGTCAAAATGGGCGAGGACGCAAAGTCCGTCCTCGATGAAATGGGTTTCGAGAGATACTGCTGCCGCAGGATGATCGTCGCCCACGCCGATCTCATCGCCGATATCGCCAAACTCGGATGAAACCCATCCGGGTTCGGCACACGTAAACTATTTAAACTAAACCACTTATCCAGTCTTTACACGGGCCCTTGGGGTAGCTTGGTATCCTTCATGCTTGGGGTGCATGTGACCCCGGTTCAAATCCGAGGGGGCCCACCACTTTTTAAAATTCTCTGATTGATTCTTCATTCGGTTCTTATACTGTTGTGTGTTTTCGGGATTTATGGCACGTGAAGGGATACTTTCCCGCTTGGATCCGGAATTGGTGATCCAGGAGGCTATGTATGGCTTCATCATGGCATTGACCTTGGTGACCACTGCACAGCTGGGTATATTCACTTATGCGAGCCGTTACGACCTCATCCTTGCGATTATCGGAATGGATTTTGTATGGGGTGCGATAGACATGTACATCTTTTACAGAGGGGACGTCATGGCATATCACCGTAGACTGAAGAAGTACTCCGAAGCAGTAGCCTTAGAATCTGATACAGCTAAGAAAGACATGCTTCGTGATGAGTTCCACGGGACAATGTTCGAGTTCGCCGATGACTTGAGTCGTGATAAGATACTTGATACATTTTTGTCGGCGGACTTCACTGATTTTGAGAATCTCAGCCGCAGCAAACGTCACTATCTCTTCAACGCGATAACCGCATTCTTTGTCACAATGCTAACTGTCGTTCCATCCATTGTTGCTCTCTGGTTCTTCGAGGACTACACTACTGCACTTTTCTGTTCATCAGTGGTGTCTGCATTTGCATTGTTCTTCACTGGGTATCTCATGGCTCCCGATACTACTCTCAAAGTACGTGTGACAACCGGTCTGGTGACCGCAGGCATCGCACTGCTTTTCACTATATTTGCAGCCTATTTCGGGGGATGATTTATGTGACAATCCGTAATGTAGTAACATGGACTTCAAAGAACTGATCTCCCGCAGGCAGAGCTGCCGTTCATTCGACCCCACCAAGGATGTTGAGGACGACAAGCTCATGGCATGTATCGAAGCAGCCAAACTTGCACCTTCTGCAGTAAACGACCAGCCTTATGATATCTGGGTGGCAAAAGGCGAGAAGGCAGCAGCACTTTTCGAGACCTTCTCTGGATTCAACAAGTTCGCCAAGAACTGTCCTGTATTCGTCGTATTCACCGACGCCCCCTTCAAGTGCGAGCGTCTCGGTGAGCCCGGCGGATCCGGTATCGATTACCACGCACAGGATGTCGGAGAGAGCAT
>JAKSHV010000023.1 GCA_024399225.1 archaeon
GGATTCATCGCAGATCTCGAAGGTCCCGCAAACGAGAAAGATGCACTCACCAAACTTCTGGAGAATCACCCCATGCCGGTCATCCTCAAGAACGGAAAGACCAGCGAGGCCATCACCATCCTCTGGGACGATAACTGGAAACGCATCATCGGGGCATTCACCTCTCCCGAATTCTCCGAAACATACACAGACAAGCCCAAGGCATCACCCAACATGGTCCTTGAGGAGGCACACAAGGCATTCATCTCACAGGACGTCGTGAACAGCCTTCCCGTCTTCGACAAGCCCGGATACATGACCAAACTTGCCGACAGCCTCGCAAAGGCCTACAAGGTCGGAGGATTCGCAATGCTACACGAGACCGCACTTGCATCCACCGTCAAGGATTCGAAATCCAGGGCTGTTGTCGCGGCATTCATCCATATCTATGATGAGTCCGCCAAACTCCACTTCACCCTCTCGCCCGAGGACAAGGACTTCTCCGATTACCTGAAGCCCTTTGTAAAGAAGGTCATCGAGGCAGACGGAAGCACCTACCGTGCCGACATGAACACCCTGCTCATGGCTAGCAGCTCCGGTGAAAAGGTCTGATCAGAAAACGCGGATATCCGCAACATAGTGGGAAACAGAGGGGGCGAAGGATTTCACTTCCCTCATTCCCACGATCTCGTATTTTCCATTACCGCAATACCTGTCGAAGATCTCCTGGGTCATTGCATATTCCTTCCCTACGGGGAAGGTGTCGTGATAGTGAATCAGGCATCCCGGTTTGGCGAGTTCAAGAGCCTTGGGTACAAACTCGGAGGTCGTCTGAACATATCCCATCAGAATGCGGTCCGCGAAATGACCGCCTGCAATGGCCCTATTATCGCCCAGAAGAGGAATTACGTTGGTGAGTCCGTTCAGCGCGATATTCTTCACTAGAAAAGCGTAGGAATTGGGATTCTTTTCGCAGGCGAATACCTTCCTCGCATTGGAGAATTTTGCAAGAGGCAATGTGAAGTAACCGATGCCCGCGAACATATCGACAACGGTCTCCCCAGTACAGTCCTGGCTGCCCATGCGTTTCCTCTCGACTAGGTTTCCCGATGCAAACATGACCTTGGTGACATCGAAACAATATCTGATCCCATTCTCCAATTTTACGGACTCTCCGATTTCGCCGTAAAGAAGGCGCATATCGGGCTCACGGAATTCCCCGGAAACACCGGAGACATCGGCCAGAATCGATTCTGCTCCGAGAACCTCTGCATATACTTTGCCGAGGATTTCCCCATACTGGAACAGTTCCGGATCCATCTTGACCGTTATCACCGATCCGGCAATCTCCCACTTGTCAGGAAGACGTTCGACGAGATCTGCAGGAAAATCAGGAAGACGTTCACGTATGCGTTCCATAGGTGGACGCGACGCTTCGGAATACGCAGGTCCGGTGGACATTGCAAGACCGAGTTCGGCCATCTCCTTCTCGAATCCAGGAAGGACGGGAACGAGCTTGCCACCGTCGACCGATGTTATCCTGGCGGACAGATCCACATATCCCTTTGATTTCATCAGAGGGATGAGTTCGGATGCTCTGTCTCCGGGCACGAATGCCTCCGAGACCTGTTTCATAACCTGGTCCCCAGATAACTTTTGAAAAGTGCTGACTTCATACCCTTCTTCTTGAGAATGGGTTTGACGACATTGGAAGGATTGTCGATGTCAATCTCGGAAAGTTCCTCCAGTACATCGGGCCTGTTGAACAATTCTCCGAACCTACAGAGATCGTCATCGTCGAGACTGTCGTAGAAATTACGCAGCCTCATGCCGTTGTTGAGGGACTTTCCAATCTCCCTCTTCCAGGCACGCTCGTAAAGTGACAGTACTGATGCATTGAAGATATTGAGAGAATAGGCACGGTCGACCGTTTCTCTGAGAAGGGGTGCGACCTTTGCAATGGGGAACAGTCCACCTCCGGATACTGGTTTGACCTGTCCTGCCGCGTCTCCGATAAGCAGGATACGGTCAGAATAGGACGTACGCCTGCCACCGATGGGAATCTTTCCCACATAGGTCTTGAGACGTTTCTTCTCATCGAGACCGGTGGTTTTCAGAAGGTTCTCAAGATACTGCGACGGGGTTCCGAAGGATGCCCTGACGCCGATACCCATACGCGTAACATTCCCCAGAGGAAGCTGCCATGCGAAGAATCCCGGCGCAACGTTGTTTCCGAGCCACATGGTCATCTTGTTCTGGTCCTCAAGCTCATGTTCGAGATCTACCTGGAATCCCCTGATATAGGAACGCGCATGGTTGTTTCCGAGGGATGCCGCGATAAGGGAGCTCTGACCGTCTGCACCGATCAGGAGATCGGACTTTATCGTCTCGGTGTTCGTGCTGACCGAGACATAATCATCGGTAACGACATGGGACTTGTAACTCACACCGTACTTTATGTTGACTCCTGCGGCCTCGGCATCCTCTGCCATCTTTATGTCACAGGCGGCACGGTCGATGACATATGCGTAGGGTGACGACTTAGACGTTGAAATGACCTTTCCGTTGGGTAGGACCACATCGGCGGTCGTGAGCATGCTGGTGGTTAGGTTGGAAGGAAGTCCCAGAGTCTTGATGACCTCGTTGGAAACCACACCTGCACAATGCGTAGGTATTCCGGAGGTACGGTGCTCTTCAAGAAGGGTTACTTCATGACCGGATATTGCCAGTTGTTTGGCGGAAAAGGTTCCTGCGGGACCCCCTCCGACAACTGTTATATCCGGCATGAGTACCACGATTAGTGTTTGCCGTTGACCTTCTCGTAATCGGCTACGAATTTAGCGATTCCTTCGTCGGTCTTGGGGTGCTTGAGCATGAGCTCGAGTACGTTTGCGGGAATAGTTGCGATGTCGCATCCCATCTGGGCTGCGTCAAGGACGTGCATAGGGTTCCTGATGGATGCGGCGATGATCTCGGTTCCGAATCCGTAGGTGTTCATGATGTTGACGGTCTCGGCGAGCATGTCGTTACCGCGGTCTCCGATGTCCTCGAGCCTTCCGATGAAGGGAGAGACGTACCTTGCACCAGCCTTGGCGGCGAGAAGTGCCTGGAGAGGGGAGAAGATGAGGGTGACGTTAACGTCGATGCCTTCGGAGGAGAGGACCTTGGTTGCCTTGAGGGTTGCCTCGCACATGGGGAGCTTGACATTCACGTTGGGTGCGATCTTTGCGAGCTCGCGTCCCTCTGCGATCATTCCCTCTGCATCGAGTGCCATGACCTCTGCGGAAACAGGACGGTCTCCGAGGATCTTTGCGATCTCTGCAACACGGGTGGGGGTGTCGGTGCCTTCCTTTGCGACAAGGCTGGGGTTGGTGGTTACTCCGTCGAGGATTCCCCAGCTGTCGATTTTCTTAATCTGGTCAAGGTTTGCGGTGTCAATGAAGATCTTCATGATTCTCAACTCTTCTTGTTAATGGTTTCTTTGGCCTTGGCGGCTACGTCCTGTGCAGTGAGTCCGTATTTGACGAGAAGCTCCTCGGCCTCTCCGGATTCACCGAAGGTGTCCTTGGTTCCGACCCTGCCCACGGGAGTGGGGAGGGACTCTGCAAGGCATTCTGCAACGGCAGATCCGAGTCCGCCGATGATACTGTGTTCCTCTGCGGTGACGACTGCACCGGTCTTCTTTGCGGTAGCGATGATTGCCTCGGTGTCGAGGGGCTTGATGGTTGCCATGTTGACGACCTCAGCGCTGATGCCTTCCTTCTCGAGAATGTCTGCCGCCTCGAGACTGGTCTGGACCATCTGTCCGCATGCGATGATGGATACATCCTTTCCTTCGCGGATGACCTCGGCCTTTCCGATCTGGAACTTGCATCCTTCCTCTTTGATTACGGGGAATTCGGAACGTCCCATCCTCATGTATGCAGGTCCGTTGTGCTCTGCGAGTGCAAGGGTTGCCGCATAAGTCTCATGTGCGTCGCAGGGGACTATGACGGTCATGTTGGGGAGGGTGCGCATGATTGCGATATCCTCGAGGGCCTGGTGGGTTGCTCCGTCGGGTCCGACGGAAAGACCGCAATGGGTTGCGACTACCTTTACGTTGAGGTTGGGGTAGGCGACTGCCATCCTGATCTGTTCCCAGCACCTTCCGCTTGCAAAGACTCCGAAGGTGGATGCGAATGCAACCTTTCCGGAAACTGCCATACCGGATGCGACACCGATCATGTTGGATTCGGCGATACCGGCCTGAATGAACCTCTCGGGAGCTACCTTCTGGAAGCTGGAGGTCTTGGTGGAACCGGCGAGGTCTGCATCGAAGACGACAACGTTGGGGTTGGTCTCGGCGAGCTTCGCTAGTGCTTTTCCGTAGTAGGAACGCTGTGCGAGTTTTTCTCCGCTCATCTTATCACCGCTTTGAGTTCTTCGACGGCTTTTGCATACTCCTCGGGGTTGCAGGACTTTCCGTGGAAGCCGGCATTGTTCTCCATGAAAGATACTCCCTTACCTTTGACGGTGTTGAGGATGATCACTGTGGGGCTCTTCTTAGACCTGGCGGCTTTGTCGAGTGCATCGAGGATCTGGCGGATGTGGTGTCCGTCGATAGGTCCGACGACGTTCCATCCGAATGCCTTGAACTTCTCGGGAAGGGGATCGAGACCCATGACCTCTTCGGTGTTACCAGAGATCTGGAGCCTGTTACGGTCCACGATTGCGATGAGGTTGTTGAGACCGTATGCACGGGCAAGCATTGCTGCCTCCCAGTTCTGTCCCTCCTGGAGTTCTCCGTCACCGAGGAGACAGTAGGTCTTGTAGTCCTTCTTGTCCATCTTTCCTGCAAGGGCGATTCCGCATGCGATGCTGAGTCCCTGTCCCAGGGATCCGGTGGAGACCTCTACTCCGGGAACATCGCGGTATGCGGGGTGTCCCTGAAGCCTGGTTCCGAGTTTCCTGAGGGTCTTGAGCTCCTCGACGGGGAAGTATCCCCTCTCAGCGAGGGCTGCATAGAGAATGGGGGCTGCGTGTCCTTTGGAGAGGATGAACCTGTCCCTGTCGTCCTTATAGGGGTCTGCGGGGTCGATGTTCATCACGCGGAAGTAAAGTGCAGCCATGAGGTCTGCTGCGGACAGGGATCCTCCGGGGTGTCCGGAACCTGCCTCGGTAGTCATCTCGATGACATCGAGCCTCATCTTGTTGGCGATGTTCTGGAGTTCGTCTACATTCAGCTGTTCTGCCATGTTCCTCACTCGCTTTCGATCCTGGGCGCCAGGAGATAGGTTACATGTGCGTGTCCATCGGCAAGGTCGAACAGGAGTTTGACAGGCAGGTCGGTATCGAGCAGAACGTTGACGGAACTGGACGAGATTGCCTTGATGATGTTCGAGAAGTAGTCGATGGGGTACAGGCTCTGCGCCTCGTCATCGGCTTCGAGTGCTTCGAGTTCGTCGGCAGGGACCATGAGGCTGGCAAGGTCGGTGTCACCGGAACAGGAGAGTTCGAAACCGGCAGGTGCGATTTTGATCTTGACGTGATCTGCATCGGAAATGGACTCTGCGGCACGGATTCCTTTCTGAAGCTGATCGATGGAGAGCTTTGCGCTCATGGGAAGCTCGACCTGGGGGACCTTGGGGTCGTTGAGACTGCCGGTGTCGACAAGTGCCATACGCCTTACGATGTTTCCGATGGTCATGGTGAGTCTTCCCTGTTCGGGGTCGTGGACCATTTTGATGGTATCGCCGGGTCCGGCGAGCTTGAGAACGGATTTGATCTTGTCGAGGTCCAGTCCGAGCTCGGTCTCGTCAGCCTCATAGCTGACGAATGCCTCTTTGTCCACACTGATGTCGATCATTGCGACGTGTGCGGGATCGATTGCCTTGATTCCGATGGAATCAGGGTGTACGGTCACCTTCACCTCGTCAACGAGTGTGGAGACGATGTATACGAGTCCCTTGAGGGTCTCGGATTTCAGTTCTGCGTTGAACATGAGTCCCGCCTCAGTCCTCTCTCACGACATGGTTGCACTTGCAGCAACGGAAGAACCTCGATTCAGGCTCATCCGCGGCACGCATCTGACGAAGGGAGTAGTATGCCTCGTTGAAGCCGCATTTGGGGCACAGGTGGTTGGTCTTCGGCAGAGTGGTGACGTCCTCGGAAATAACCGCCATCTCCTTGTCGGCAGATTTGGTGGTTACGATCTTGGCCTCACCGGTCTTCTCGATCTGTTTGTTGCAAGATTTACAGGTGTAGATCCCATTGACAGGGAACATCATTGAACCGCATTCTGGGCAAAACAAATTTATCAGCCTCTATATAGGTCGGACATTCCGTAAGCCTATATTAATTTTTTAATTATTATAAAAGAAAAGGAAGAAAGGTTTGTTAATGAAAGGGGTTTGGTGGGGTTTTACCCCCACCTGTTTAGCGTTTCTTCTTGGACTTTGCCTTTGCCTTCTTGAGAGCACGGGTGTTCTCTTTGACAGCATCGTTGATGACTTCTGCCTCTTTGGCTCCGTCGGTGATGTCGGACTCCTTGAAGTGGAGAACGATCCATCCCTGGTCCCTGAGGGCCTCGTCATTGCGGTTGTCAGGAGTTCCGATGTCGACATAAACTGCGACTTTGCTCTTGACAAATGCGAAGGGGATGTAGTAGGAACCGTAGTCCTTCCTGCAACGGAGACCTTTGTTCCAGCATGCCCTTCTTACAAGTCCGGTGGGGGTGTCGGGGATAAGTCCCAGATCCTCGTCGGAGAGCATGTTCTCGTCAGCGGATGCCTCGACGGCTTCTTCGGCAACGGTGGTTGCGACGACGATTCCGGTAAGGATGGAAAGCTTCTGGTAGAGAGGAGGATCTACGACGCTGATGACGGCCATGATCTCATAGTCATCCATCTCTTCTGCCCTCTCTTCTCCGACATTGGCGACGGTCTCTTCGTAACCCTGCCTGAGGAGCTTGGTCATCTCGGACTCTTCCTTGGGTTCCTCGACAATGATTCCGGTAAGTGCGGAAAGCTTTGCGTAGAGCTCGGGGTCCTTCTCTTTGATGACTGCCATGATCTCATAGTCAGACATCTCGTTGACCTTGTCCTCGCCTTCTGCTGCGACTGCGGTCTCGTAACCCTGCCTGAGGAGTTTATCCATCTCGGACTCTTCCTTGGGCTCTTCTTTGGCTGCTACTGCGGCTACGGCGGCAGTTGCTGCGGCGGCGGTAGCGGCTGCGGCTGCTGCCTCTTCCTTTGCAGGGGCGGGTGCTGCTTCCTCTTTAGCAGGGGCAGGTTCTTCTTTGGCTGCTGCGGTTGCTGCTGCGGCGGCTTCTTCCTTCTTTGTCTCGGCAGGAGTTTCCTCTTTGGCAGGCTCTGCTTTTGCAGGTTCTTCCTTTGCGGGTGCAGCGGCGGGCTCTTCTTTCTTGGCGGGAGCGGGCTTTGCCTCTTCCTTTGCAGGAGCGGCTTCTTCCTTTGCGGGCTCTTCCTTCTTTACGGGAGGGTTTGCTGCGGTTGCTGCGGTTGCAGGAACGATCTCACGTTTGTAGGTGGGGACCTGATCCTCTGCTGCAACATCTGCTGCATCTGCAGCCTTGGCAGGAATCATGATGAGGATTCCGCTTACAATGACTGCTACCATTCCGACGACGAAGATGATCATCTTGAAGTCGAGTGCATAAACGATAATGACTGCGTATGCAACAAGAAGTGCAAGGTCTGCGAAGAGATACCTTCTGTTGGTTGCGCAAACGAATGCTGCGACAAATGCAATGAACATGCACATTGCCACAGAAATGATCTCAAGATTCTCCCAGCTGAGGGTGGAAAGGTCGTCCCTGTATGCGACGACTGCAAGGAAGATTCCAAAGAACATGAGTGCGAGTCCGAAAAGGGACATCGAGGACTTTCCTTTGGTTACTCCTGCGGTGATTGCAAAGTATCCTGCGATAGCTGCAATAACTCCTGAGATGATGATCATAAGCGAGCATTTCTCGTTGGCCACGAAGGCCTCGAGACCATCGTTGTTGATGCTGAGTCCGTCGACTACACCAAGAACGACTCCGATAATGTAAACGATACCGGCGGCAACGGTAAGCGTGCCGGCGATTTTCTCCCAACCGTACATACAACGACATAGCCATATCAATATAATAGTTTACGCAAAGGCATTTGTGGCACCTAACTCCATTTTTGGATACTGGCACATCAAAATATCGCCCTTTTTCAACCCATATCGGAATGGAATAAATCGAGCAATATATCAAAATTTTACACAAAAATAAATGATACATTTCTATCTGGCTCTATCGGTATTGGATTATACTGCGGAACTGGCTTCATTATATTATACGCGCGTGCAACTTTAATATAGGCAAAAACATTAGGAGCGTTATCATCGCACGGCAATAGCCGATGCGCTCACAGTCTCGGAGAGAAATCTCCATTCACGCCTTGACAGGCATTTACAGACAAACAGGAGAACAAACTCATGAAAATGAAATTCAACTTCCTTGGTGGAGCCGACATCGTTGGACGTATGGCTATGACCATGGAAGGCGACGGAAAAACCATGCTCGTAGAGTACGGAATCAGTCCTACCAAACCTCCGGAGTATCCCCTCCCCGTTCCCGGTAAGATCGATCACGCATTCCTCACCCACGGACACCTCGACCACTGCGGAATGATTCCCGCAGTATGCGGAAAACAGAACTGCGAGCTTTTCACCACTCCCCTTACCGCGGAGATTGCAGAACTGATGATGTACGACAGCCTCAAGATCGCAAAGGCGGAAGGCTACCCCCAGCCCTACACCCAGCAGGACATCGAGAGGACCATGAAGCACGTCGTCCCCCTCACCTTCGAGGATACCATCGAACTCGGAAACATCGACGTTACCCTGCGCTCCGCAGGACACGTCCCCGGTGCAACCATGTTCGAGTTCCAGGGCGACAGCAGCACCATCTACTCCGGAGACATCCACACCGAGGACCAGAAGCTCGTTCTCGGAGCAAGGCCCCGCGACTGTAAGAACCTCTTCATCGAGGGAACCTACGGTGGAAAGAACCACCCTCCGAAGGAGGACACCATCAACGCATTCATCGCTAAAATCGACGAAGTCATCGAGCGCGGTGGAAGGGTCATCATCCCCTGCTTCGCAGTCGGAAGGACCCAGGAGATCATGCTCCTGCTGAAGAACCTCGGTTACGAGATGTGGGTAGACGGTATGGGAAGGAGTGTTACCAACCTCTTCCTCAACTACCCCGAGTACATTAGGAACGCAAAATCCCTCAAAGCAGCCAAGAGAACCTTCAATGAGGTAAGAAACAGCTCCATGAGGAAGAAAGCGGTCGAGGGACAGATCATCGTCACCACCGGAGGTATGCTCGACGGAGGACCCGTCCTCACCTACCTCAGGACCCTCAGGGAAGACCCCAAGAATGCCATCCTTCTCGTAGGATATCAGGCAGAGGATACCAACGGTAGGATGCTCATGGAACAGGGATGCATCAACCTCGACGGCGAGATCGTAAAGGTTGCCTGTGAAGTCCAGAAGTTCGACTTCTCCGCACACGCAGGTCACGACCAGATCGTCGACTTCGTAAGAGCATGCGACCCCGAGAACGTCATCATCATGCACTCCGAGAGCAGGGAGCTCTTCCTTCCCGATCTCGCTGACTACAACGTCATCCTGCCCGAACCCAACAAGCCCTTCGAGCTGGACATATGAAAACACCGGACCTTCGTCCATTCCTCGAGGAGGATGTCGGCAGCGGCGATGTGACCGCGGACATCTTCCTTCCCGACAGGGATGGCAGAGCGATCATCACCTGCGAGGCAGATTCTGTCGTAGCGGGAATGGACGAGGCCGTTACAATTTTTGCAATCGGCAACGTCAAGACGAAGGAATTCGTCAAAGACGGGGATTTCGTAAAAGCTGGAACCGTTGTCCTCGAGGCTACCGGTTCCTTGAAATCCCTTATGACCTGTGAAAGGACCGCACTCAATTTCCTCATGAGGATGAGCGGTATCGCGAACCTCACTTACAGCATCAGCAAGAAGGTCCACGAGGTCGATCCCAATCTGAGGATCGCGGCCACCAGGAAAACCACTCCAGGATTCAGATACTTCGAGAAGAAAGCCGTCGCACTCGGCGGAGGATGGACACATAGGTTCGGCCTCTACGACATGGCCATGGTCAAGGACAACCACATCCCCGCGGCCGGCGGAATTGAGAACATCGCAGAGCTCATGAAAGATGTGCCAGATGGA
>JAKSHV010000024.1 GCA_024399225.1 archaeon
TCAAGAAGTTTGACTTAGATTCCGAAGAATCTAGATATGCATGCTGGGCACACAATGATTATCTGGGGGCGGATGCCCCCATATTTTTCATTCGTTCTTTTTCGGTATGATGTTGGGGACGACAACTGCACAGATTGTCGCAACCAATGCCAAAGCAACGAAGAACCACATGCTGCTCTGGAATCCGTCGTCCGCGGATTGGCCGGGTTTCCCTGCCTCCTTCTCTCCTCATTGTGATTTCCAGCGAGTGTTCTTTATCTTCCGCTCCTATCACCGTTCATGGCGGAAGTCGACGAGGTCGGAATCCAGTACAACATGGAACAGGGAGAATTCGAAGAGCGCGTCAGGTCGTTCCTATCCAAAGAATGCGGATGGCCTTCCGAAGAGCAGGTTCCCGACATCATTTTCCAGGTGTTCGTCACCAGATCCTTCGGAAACAAGGACACCGGAATCCCCAACAACGAACCTCTGATCTTCTACGGAAAGACCGTCATCGAGAACATCATCGCATCCAAACTCTATCATCTCGGAAAATACGAATCTAGTATGATGTTCGAGGCGAGGAACTATATGATGTTCCCCAACGCCTATGCCTTCCACCTTCTCGACAATAAAATCGACCTCAGGCCCATGCTGAGGATCATCATAAGCAGGGACAAGACAAACGTCGACACCAAGCTCAACTACATCATCGCTAGGATCGGTGACGCCTTCGAGGCGCTTATCGGGGCCTTCGACCTCTCCGGAAGAAGGGAACTCGCGGAGAACCTCATCGACCGCCTCCTCATGCAGGATGCCCTTAAGCACTGCGAGGAACTCAAAGGTCTGGGGGATGCAGACATGAGGAAACGCTGGAAGAAGATAACCTTCCAGAGGGTCGCGAAGTTCAAGGAAATGACCGATGCCATGGTTGTTTTCGAAAATTAAGCTTCACAAAACAATCGGTATGAGCCACAGGAACAGGAAATAGGCTATCATCCCCGTCAGGATCGATAGCAGCATGTTCTTTTTTCTGATGTGCACGGCACACATCACGGCGATTGCAAGAACCTCGGGAATCCCGAATGTTCCGTCGGTGAATTCGACATCCTTGAGGCAATAAACGACTAGCATTGCGAAAATAGCTACGGGAAGTACCTTGCCGATGTATTCCACCGTATCAGGGATCTTCTTGCCGTTACGGAAGATGAGGAAGGGCAGTGCACGGGTCATTATCGTCACGATGCTGCATATCGCTATCAGCATCATCTGCTCCTCGAATGTCATTCGATACCACCCTTTTCGATAGGTCTCCTGAGCAGCAGGAGCATGACGGTCATGACCACGAGAGATGGGACCAGGAACGAATCTCCTCCGAAGACGAACAGGCAAACGACTGAGGCAACGACACCGATAACTGCCGGCAGAGGCCTCTTTTCCTGCAGCATCTGCTCTAGAAGGATGACTGTGAACAGTGCCGTCATAATAAATCCGAAGGGAGTCGTGTCGAAGGGGAGGACCGGGCCCAGGAAACCTCCGATTGCCGCACCGGTTATCCAGGAAAGCTGTACCATGAGGCTCAGGGCGAAGTAATACCCCTCGGGGTCCACGTCCACCGGTGGATCGAAAGCGGGATTCAATGCAAAGGTCTCCTCACAGAGGGAATACACCATGTAGGCCTTCTTCCACCCTCCGAATCCGTATTTCTTCAGCATGGCGACACTGTAGAACATGTGCCTAGCCTGGATCATGAACGCTACGACTGCTGTTTCTATAGGTGCGAAAGAACCGAGGAGCATGGCTGCGGCGACGAATTCCATCGAACCGCCGAAGATGACGGTTGCCATGAACGGAGCGAACCATCCGGGAAGTCCTTTGGCGGTAACGAACAGTCCGTAGGAGAACCCGATGACCACGAATGAGGTCATTACCGGAAGGGCAACGGGGAATGCCGCACGGAATGCGGAACCTGCGACGGACCTATCCTGACCTCTGCTCATGGTTCTCCCTAAACTGGTGTCGTAGATAATCGTTGCACTCATTCAGAGGGAGAGCTGCAGAGCTTCCAAAGAGCGAATATGGTCAGAGCGACACCGAGGAGGATCAGGAATGTGGGTGTTTCACCGAAGAATGCCAGACCGCAGCATGTGGCGGTTATCGGTTCCATGCCTGCGACGATGGTCGAAGCGACTCCGGCCTCCACCTTGTTGAGGGCATATCCGTAGAACAGATATGGCAGAACTGCCACCATCACCGCATGGGCCACGACGACAACGATGTTCTTCAGTGGATCCGAGGTCACATAATCCCCTACAGAGGCGAAATCGGTCAATGGGATCAGTACTATGGCTGCCACAAGTATGCCGTAGAATGTGACGGTTATCGAGGTCCTCCCTTTCAGAAGAAGGATCTTGGTGAAGATGCTGTAGAATGAATACACGAACGCGGCCATAATCCCCATGAATATTCCGATGGTGCTTACAGAACCTATTCCGTGGTCCGCCATTCCACTGACCAGGACACATCCCAGTATAGCTCCCCCTATGCAGAGGATCTTCCTCCTGGTGATGGATTCCTTGAAGATTATCGCAGCGGAGAATATGACGAACACCGGGGCCATACCAAGAAGCACGGCAGCCAGAGATAGTGAGAGGTCTGCGACAGCCTCGTTGTAGAAGAAATTCAGTCCGATGACAGAGGCTCCGAGACCGAGGATGTAAGGTATTTCCTTTTTCGAAACCACGAGAAGATCCCTGTTCCTGATCAGAATGTAGATCAGAAGCATTATCGCTGCCAGGAAGAACCTGGTGCTTAGGATCTCTACCCTTCCGAGACCTGCCGAGGACATCGTCCTCACGAAGGTTCCGGAGGAACCCCACATTATGCCGGCTATGACTGGCAACAGTATCAGGGGTTCGGTGATCTTCGACTTCACGGTCCGGGGGAGCATATGTTTCCGATAAAGGCTTTATTACCGAACGGCTACACATAACCATGGCAGAAGAAACCACCCAGAATCCCAACCCCGGATTCGATGAGGAGAAATTCCAGGCAAACTACAAGAACATGAAGGAGGCCGTCGAGAAATCCGGCACTCCCCTATCCCACGGAGCATTCGGAGAGTTCCTCTTCATGACCGGTGTCGAGGAACACATGAAGGAGGCCATTCCCGAACTCCAGATCGCCGCAGATGCAGGATATGCATCCGCAAAGGCATACCTCGGAGACGCATATCTCAACGGAAAGGGTGTCGAGAAGGACTTCCCCAAGGCATTCGACCTTCTCTTCGACGCATCCCTCGAGGGAGATGTCGACGCAACCTACCTCCTCGGAGTAATCTACTTCAGGGGAACCGAGGTCGAACCCGACTACGAGAAGGCACGCGACTTCTTCGCAGACTCCGCAAGCAAGGGAAACAGCGGTGCGATGAACTGCCTCGGACTCATCTTCCTCGGAGGATTCGGTGTCGAGCAGAACATCCCCAAGGCCAAGAGGTACTTCCAGAAGGCCATGGAGCACAACAACGTCAACGGTAAGAAGAACCTCGACATGATCAAGGAACAGGGAAGGCGCTTCAACTACCACGACTTCATCCTCATGTCCTTCGCACAGAAGGAAGAGTGATCAAAGTCATTCCCGGGGAGCAATCCCCGGTTTATTTTCAGAATCCGTTCTCTTCGATGAATGCCTTGATGGCATCGCGGTAGGAATCGAACTGTTCCAGAGCAAGAACATGTCCTGCGTGAGGAATTATGGAAAGTCTCGCACCTTTGACCTGCCTGTAGAATTCCATTATCCTGTCGATCCTGACCTCGTCGGAATCGGCACACATTAGGAGTGTCGGGACATTGATGTCCTTGAGATAGCAGGTAACATCGAAGTCGAGAAGCTTTCCGTCGGTGATGAGGTCGTTGGGGCCGCAGAGTTTCTGGAAGACCTCATTGGGAACTTCCTGTGCGGAAACCAATCCGTAATCCCTGAAGATACTCCTGTTGAAGAGATACCTTGCGTTGTATTCACCGAGGATCCTTGTGAACTCCTCGCCGTAATCCTTCTTCTCTGCAAGAGCTGTGAATCTCTCGAGATAGTCTCCGCCCATGTCCTTCAGGTTGAGAATTGCATCTTCGGTCCATTTGGCAGTGCTGAGGAACGGTGACGGAAGAATCAATCCTGCAACCTTCCTGAATCCGGAAAGTCCGGAGTAATAAAGGGACAATCCGGAACCCCATGAGGCCCCCACTAGCACAACCTTCTCCGCCGGAATCGAGTCGATGAACATAGACATCTCCTCGAAATACTCCTTCAGATCGAAGTTCTCGAGGTCCCTGATCGGATCGGACATTCCGCACCCCATCTGGTCGAAAAGATACACGGGGTTTTTCAGATGGAGCCTTCTAGCTTTCACAGGATTGCTGTCGCCTCCAGGACCTCCGTGGACGAAGACCAGCGGAGTGGTGTCGAGATGCGTATTATAGCTCCAGAAGGCCAAACGTCCGTAAGGGGTGTCTAGGTATTGAACGTCCTTGTCGAAGGCCTCTACGGCCTCTCTAGACGCATTGTCGGTCCATGCAGAGATCAGGGGGAGGATATCATCAAGGTTCTCGAAGTCTCCCTCGATGTCCCTCATCTCGAAGGCATATTTCTCCTCGGTGGAGAAGAGGCTTGCCTCATAGTGGAATCCGACCTTCTTGGGGGAGATGGCGAGATTGATGGCGAATCCGTTGGCACATCCCTCGTACACCCTTTCGCTGCACCTGAGGATGAAGTAACCCAAAGTGGTACTGAGTTCGATGGTTTCGGGGAACTGTTCCGGATTCTGCATGACGGCACATGGCAGTATACGATATTAGTGTTGGCTAGCAACAATTTAATCCAATATGGGTGATGACCGTTCATGTTCGGCCGCAAGAAGGTATCCGGAGACGGAAAACACGAGTACTCCGAAGGAAAGAAGCTTTTCGACCAGGGGGAGTACAAGAGTGCACTCAAGATCCTTCTGAAATCCGCCGAGAGCGGCTATGCCGAGGCACAATATGCTGTCGGGATTATGTACCACGACGCCCTCGGATGTTCGAGGAACACCGCAAAGGCCGTCGAATGGTGGAACAGGGCATCATCCCAGGGCAACCACAAGGCACAGTTCAACCTCGGTCTCGCATATCTTCTGGGCGAGGGCGTCAAGAAGAACGAGGATTACGCCTTCAGCCTGGTGAGTTCTTCCGCCGACAACGGATACCCCCGTGCGCTGTACACACTCGGAAACATGTATCTACTGGGTCAGGGAGCCAAGAAATCCGAAACCAAGGCTCTCGAATGCTATCTCAAGGCCGCCGACAAGGGACACATCACCGCGCAGTACAACGCCGGAACCTGTTATGAGGAGGGTACCGGTACCGAGGTCGATTATGCCAAGGCCATCAAATGGTACGAGCTCGCCGCCAAGAACGACTACGCTCCCGCACAGTATTCTCTGGCACTCATGTACGGTGACGGAAAGGGTGTCAAGAACAACGAGAAGGAAGCCATGAAATGGCTGAAGAAGGCCGCGGCACAGGGACATGCCGATGCCGCAGAGCTTCTCAAGAACTATGAGGAACTTTCCGAATAAGCTCACTCGTCGTCGTAGTCGCCGTTGAGGTACTCGGTTGAACCGCTGAGGTTGTAGGACACCTGTTTCATGAGGTGCTTCTCGGCCTCTTTGATCTTTCCCTTCTGCATATAGGCCTGGGCGATCTCGCCGTGAAGACTTGAGAGCAGTTCGTCATCGTCGAGGGTTCCGCAGATCTTCATGTCCTCCATCAGTTCGATGGCGGCCTCCCTGTCGGCGAAGAACTCGGACTCGAGTTCAAGGACCTCGTCCATGTCGCCTTTGGAGACGTACGCAAGTACAAGATCCATCATCTCATCCAGTTTTCCGGATTCGTAGAGTTCCTTCGCAACGCGGATTGATTCCTTGAAAGTGTCGTAGGCTTTCTGGGCCTCGGTGGTGTCCATGTAGTACTGGCCGAGGAGGTTGGAGAACTCGACATAGCAGTTGCGGTAGTCGTCCTCGGTCCTTCCCACGAGAAGGGACATTCCCTTGTTGATGAAATCAAGAGCCTCGACGGGATGTTCGGAGTCGATCATGTCCCCGGCGCAGTTGGAGCACATGTCGATGATCTTCCTCTCGTCGTAGTATTTGGAAGTGGGCTGAAGCTCCTTCAGCCTTGATGCGGCGATGCAGTAGTCATCGGCCATGGAGTCACCGCCGTCGACGGACTGCAGTTCTCCCCTGGAGATGTAGCATTTGACAAAATATCCGGGATCGACGCTGTGGCCGGAGTTCTCCAGGTCGGTGATGATGGAGATGGCCTCGTTGAAGTCGTCGATGGCGGAAACGTTGCATTCCATCATCGAAAGGATCATTCCGCGGTTGATGTAGGCGTCGAGGAGTTCCTTGGTGTTCCCCTCGTCCTCGAGGCGGTTTACCTTGTCGTTGTACTCTTCGAGAGCCCTTTCGAGATGTGCATCGGACGAACGCATGATTGCTCGATATCTGAAACTGAAATATAATTTTTGCAAGGGCTCAAATATGCCAATGTAGAATCACGTACGATTAACATGTCCAAACATGTAGCAGTCAGCAGGGAATACGAGAGTAATTCCAAGACCAACGGAATCGTCGAGGGGGTTCTCCTCCTGGTCCTCGGTCTCATCACCGCACTCACCGGACAGGGAATGATCAATCTGATTGTCCTCGTCACCGGTATCGTGATGATCGTCCTCGGTGTCGTCGCATATCTCGACACCAGGGTGATCGAGGTCGTCGCGGTCCCCGTGATCTTCGGTGCCATCCTCGCAGTCCTCGGATATATGGGTCTCGCATCGGAGATCGTTCGCTATATCGTGGGAATCGTCGTCGTCCTCGTCGGAGCGACCATCCTTCTCGGAACACAGTCCAAGAACTTCGCCATCAACATCAGTTTCGGCGACAGGGTCATCAACGCCGTGATCGGAGTCGTTCTGATCCTCCTAGGTATCTTCGCCATGATCAACTACTACGACAGTTTCGGCTGGATCATCCGTGTCATCGGAGTCCTCGTGGCCGTCGTGGGACTCATGAAGATCCTCAGGACTCTCGGAATTCTGAGCAAGTGAAACTCATTAGGTCCGGTACAAGCCGGGCCTTCATTCTGTAACAACTTTGATGGAACGGGGGACGGGACCGAACTCGGTCTGGACTCCGACCACATACTCATCAGAATTCGAATAGGAAAGGATCATCCCCATGCTCTCGGTGACTATGGGTCCCTTGTGTCCGAAGATGTGGATGTGTGCGGGGATGGAACTCTTACCGGTGGTGACTCCCAATGTGTTCACCCATGACCCGGCGACCCTTCTCTGCTGAACACCGTCCTTCACACGGAAAAGCTGTTCGTTGTCGGTCTGGGCACCGAGCTTATCCTCTTCCCAGGATGCGTTCCTGGTGAATGTCCTGTCGGAAGGTCCCTTGGATTCCTTGATGACCGGGGGAACGGCGACCCATCCGATGAAATCGAATTCTCCCTGGATGCAGGGAGTGTAGAAGGAAACGGGTCTGACATTCTCATCCTCTTCCTTCATCGACAGTATGGCCTTGAAGGTCTTCGCCATGGCGGTCTTCTCCTTGGCCGATACTTTTACCACGATGTCCTGAAGAGGCATAACAGGTCATCTATCGCGAGCAATAAAAAGTGTGGCATATGAAATCGCACATGGATGCACGATCTCGGAATACTGGATACGCGATGCACTTTATATCGAATACCGACATTTGGACACGATAACATGGCAGAAGACCTATCCTGGGTCCCCGAGACCCTCATCAACCTCCTGAAGAGGTCCGAATCCCACTACCGTGCGGTCGGTTTCAAAAGGACCGCCCACCACATCAGCAAGGCGCTTGCCGAGGCTGAGAAAAGCAACGTCAACGTTGAGTTCTACCCCAAATACGTCAAACTCCTGAAGGATGACATCTCCGATTTCATCACCGGAATGAACTTCGACAGGAAGGTCACCGACGACTTCATCGGATCCATGAACCAGTCCATCGATGCAGTCAGCACCCTTCTCGCCGGACTCGATGCAGAGGGAAAGACCCCCACATTCAACGGTTCCACCAGCAAACCCGAGGATGCCGCATCGATCCGTGCATTCTTCGAGAAATACGGAACCCTCTACGACCCCATCAGGTCCACCGGCAACGCATTCGACGCGCTCACCTTCGCCATCCCCACCTTCGAGATGGTCTACAACCACGTCTTCACCCCCGGAAGAGCCTACCTTATCTCCCAGCTAGAGCTGGCACTCGGGCGTGACAGGACCCTCGAGATGGTCGACTCCATCCTTTCCGTCTATGGGATCATTCCCAAGGGAAACGAACTCGTCTCCGACTACAGGTACGCTTACGAGAACCCCGGAGACCTCTCCGAGGACCAGAAGGGCTGGGTGCTCACCGACAAGGTCACCATCCCCGTAAATTCCTTCGCAAGATGGTCCATCTTCATGTACTACAAGGTGCAGATCATCACCGCCATGCTCCCTGCCCACAACGTCATCTTCTTCGCCATGGTGAAGAACCTGATCAACAAGAGACAGGCCGAGGGCAGACAGTAAACTAGAATCGGGCGGTTTCCGCCCGGTTCGATTATTTCAGAATTTTTGGTTCATTCCTGGACTACCTTGATCTTCACAAGGGAGCAGATGATTCCGACAATGCACATTCCCAGACAGATGGCGAATGTGGTGTGGATGACATCGATGAATGCACCGTAGGTGGAAGGGTTCAGGTTGTCGGCGGAACCCATGATGATAGCGATGGCTGACATGGATATGGACATGGAAACCATCATTCCGGTCTGACGTACAACTGCGACCATTCCGGATGCCTCTCCCTTGAGATGGGGAGGTACGGTGGACATGATGATGGAGTTGTTGGGTGCGGAGAATATTCCAAGTCCGATACCTGTGACGACCATGATGGCCACGACATAGGGGAGGGAGTAGTTGGTGTCGAGGAAAAGGTACATCGACACACCTACGCCGGTTATTGCCATTCCGAGGGTGGGAAGGATCCTCTTGTCGGTCAGCCTGTCGGAAAGCGCACCCATCCTGGCGGTGAGAAGGACCTGCATCAGTGGCTGGACGAGCATGAGTGTTCCGGCCTCGGTGGCGGAGATCTCCCCGATGTGCTGGAGGTAGAGTGCAAGGAAGAAGGTGATGCTGTAGGAGGCTCCGTAGTTCATGAAGGCGGCTATGCAAGCCTTGGTGAACGCCTTGTTACGGAACATCTTTGTCTCCAGAACAGGACTCTCCCTGTTCCTGAGGTACCACCAGGTGATGATCAGAAGAACGCCTCCGATAACTGCGGCGGCAGGGCCCCAGGGGGTCGTGATGTTGATGAGTCCGGACATCAGGGTGATGATCATGAATCCCCAGAGTATGGATCCACCCCAGTCCATCCTGTCCTCAGGTGTGGGGACGGCTTCGTTCCTGAACATCAGTACGGTTCCCAGTGCGATGACCGAGAGGATGAAGATGAATGCGAAGACGTACCTCCATCCGAGGGTGTCGGTGATGACACCTCCGATGGTGGGTCCGAGGGAAAGCCCGATGTAGACGAAGGTCGCATTGAGTCCGATGACCTTTCCCCTCTTGTTCGCGGGGAAAACGAAGGTCAGAAGGGCCATACCGGTGACGGTCATCATCGATGCCGCGAAACCAATCAGGAACCTCATCAGGATCAGGAAGTTGAACGAGGGGCTGAAGAATGCCGCCGCAGTACAGGCTACCATCATCACAAGACCGCCTATGAAGACCTTCTTCATACCGTGGATACTTGCAAACTTCGCTGCGGGGACCATGCAGACGACGGATCCTAGAAGGAACATCGTGTTCACATAGGCGAGATTGTGGGAACCCACACCGAAATCGTTGCCTATTCCGACGAGCGAGAGGTTCATCATGGTGCTCATCAGCGGTGTCACCATGCAGGCGACGGATGTCGCGATGAGGATCATCCTCTGGTCTTCCCTGGAATAGGCCTGTGCCATGTTTTCCGATTAACTTATGAGTGGTATAAAAAGAGGGGCACGGGCCGAAGCCCGTTAAAGGGTTTATGGAGAGATTTACTGGGGGTAGAAGGGAGTGGTTCCCTCGTACAGAGTAAGCTCGATGGCCTTGACGTTCCTGTAGTGGTCGAGTGCCATCTTGTTGATCTCGC
>JAKSHV010000025.1 GCA_024399225.1 archaeon
GTCTTTCTTTCCAACCCTATTTAAACTACAAACAATATGTCAATTCAATTAGTACACGCCGGAAGACGTGTACCGGAAAGGAGAACACGAAATGACCGACATCAACACAGGAGAGAACTCTTCCAAGAAGAAATTCCTCATTCCTCTGCTGGTCCTGCTCCTCTGCGGCGTATCCCTCATGGGTACCGCGTACGCTTACAACTCATCCCTCAACACCGAGGCTGACCTGAACGTACACTCCTATGAGATCACCGTCGGCGGAACGACCACCATCGCATTCAAACAGCCCCTCACCTATGATTCCTACATCAACAAGGACGGGGTCGCAAAATACTCCCTCAACGACTTCTCCGACAGCCTTACTGTAACAATGAAGAATGGACAGGGCGCCAAGGACTTCGAGATCACCAATGTGGTCCTTGAATGCAGTGCTCCCGGTGCAGACTTCAAGTATTCCGTAGACGGAAAGACCATCACCCTTACTGCCACCGCACTCAAGGACACAGATGGAAAACCCGTTCTCGTCGACAAGCCCGCAGCTTCCTACAAGGTGTCCATCACTATCATCACCGAAGCCGTCGAGCCCGTTCCCACTCTGGAAATTTAAACAATATCAACGGGGGTTCTCCCCCCGTATCTTTCTAACCGAAAAAATCAGATTTTCTCGTAGTGCCCCAACTGCCATTCCACGATGGAATCGATGGAGAACTCTCCGGCACAGCCTTTGTAGAAAAGGTCGATGCTATGCTGGTTGTCGATGATCCTCAGGCCCTTGTCCGCGAGGATCCCATCGGCGATTGTCTTAGCCGTCTCCTCGTTACCGGAAGCGAACGGTTTGTAATAGCCGATATGGTAGATCACGGTGGCGTTCATCTGGAAGGGATCCGTCTCTCCGTCGATGATGTCAAGCAGTTCCTCGAGGGCACCTTCCTTCGCTATGACGTCATCTCCGGAGACCCTGCGGTGTACCTCCATGATGACATTCATGCGGCCTTCCCTGTCGGAGGGAAAGGTCTTCTTCTTCCTTGCGAACAAAGATGCGAGCCCCATGATATCTGAAACCCTGTTTAGAATGTCCCAATATAAACTCTCTGTGCGACATCAGTAGACAATTTGTAGACAATCTAAGAATATTGAACATGGTCAAAACGAATAATAGCCAGAGAGATTATTTTCATATCATAAGCGGAGTGAAAAATGTATGGGGTTTAGATAGTCTTCTAAACCCCGGAAAAGTGATTCAGCAGGCACCGGCCTTGGGTGCATGGAACTTGTAACGGAGGATCTTCTCGACGATTCTGTTGACGTTCCTGTTGTACATCTCGACGATCATCTGATCCTTGCTTTTGTTCCAGGTGACCGTTCCGTAGAAGTGCATGCGGGACGCATCGAACTGCCTGAAGGTGCAGGAATCATCCTCGAAGGAGATCTTGTAAACACCGTCCGAAACATACTCGATGTAGTCCTCGACGAAGGGCTTCCATCTGATCATAACCGACTCATCCGCAGACTGTTTCTCAGCTTCGTTTGACACGTTCTTTAGGTATCGGAAACTGGTTATTAAGGGTTTCAAAAGTTGGATGAAACAAGTCAGATTACGACGATTGCCGAACTATAAAATAGATACCTATGCCCTTTGATGGCCCCAAGAACTACACTATTTTCAGACAACATCGCCGATCACACTTCTATCTGAAAAAACAAATAACAACACGTCGTTACGAAATTTGGTGAGGCGATGGTCAAAAAGAAATCAGATAGAATTAACGAAATACTAGCTTCCATGGATGCACATGATATGCTGAAGGTGATACGGGTACTCCAGAATACGGTGGGCGATGTGAAATTGCTCGAAGCACTCGAAACAGTGACATATTCTAAAACTGATTTTGATCCAGAGGATATCGCGGACCAGGCATCCGACTGCACTGAGATGGATGAACGCGAATGGTATTCTATCGCCACTGACAACGGATACGGAGGCTACATCGATTCGGGCGAACATGCATCCGAACTGATTCTCGATAATCTGCGCGATGCCTTTGAGAAGGAATTGAGACAGATCGTCCTTACTGGCAATAAAGGACAGGCATCGAAATACCTTCGCGCCATCGCTGACGGACTCAGACAGGCATCGGGCATCCTGACAGAGGAGACAGAGGATTTCATCAACGACTTCACTGAAGAACTCGAAAGGCGTGCCGAAGAAAAGGAATTCGATGACATATTCGAATGGTGACGCTTTATGTCACACTATCGTGTAAAAGTTAAACTCAAAGACATCAAAGGAACCATCTCGAGGGAATTCATCGTCCCTTCGGGAATCACATTCGAAGGCCTCGAGAAGACCATCAACATATTCTTTGGCTGGAGCGGAGAGCACCTTTCGACCTTCGAGATCAAGGGAGAACGTTTCAGTATTATTAGCAGCCGTTTCCCCGACCGCCCGTTCTGGGGAAGATATGCATATTCTGATGCAGTCTGTCTGAAAGAATACAAGGATAGGAAACTAACATACACCTACAATCTCGGAGACTGCTGGAGACATGATGTCGAAGTTGTGGAAGAACTAGAGGGAGATATTGACCTGCCCAGGCTTCTGAAAGCTAGAGGGTCCGACTACTTAGAAGATTGCGGAGGACCTTTCGCATATGATAATTCGACGCTTGAGAAATACTCGTTC
The DNA here is from genome assembly GCA_024399225.1 of archaeon. Taxonomy (GTDB): domain Archaea; phylum Thermoplasmatota; class Thermoplasmata; order Methanomassiliicoccales; family Methanomethylophilaceae; genus Methanomethylophilus. The sequence goes on from JAKSHV010000025.1 coordinate 2,684, forward strand.
GATGATGAGGAGATGGAAATCTACAACGGATTCATCGCTGCCGAATGGGATGATTCGCTAGCGAACCCCAGGATTAGGCAAATACCCTATGATGCCGTTTATTCAGTCGGTATAGCACTCACCCTTCCAAGAGATGTGCCATTGTATATCGATACTGCAACTGGCGCAGTATACTCTACTGTGGTGAACACATATTTCCCTGTTGCAGAGGATATTACGCAATTCCTACCCATTGATGAAGATTATCGCTTCGAATTGGGTACGGAGTTCCGTAACTATCTGCTGAAAGAGGAACTGCTCGACTCGGACAGTTCCGATGAATTCTACAATGATCCCCGTGAACTGTATTCACGTCTGTATGAAGAGGATAGGTTCTCATCGGGGATCCTGTGCGACTATTTAGCAAACTATGCCGCCAACGTTCTGGAAGAAATGGAATTTGAGATCGGTTCGGAGCATTATTACGAAAATGGATTGTTCAGATCGCCAAATGTCTCCCCGATCAGTTCCATCCTATCCGAGCACAAATGCCCCTGCTGTGGGAATACACTGTCCAATCCGAACGTCGATTCGAATGAAGAATACCGCAAATACGGCAACTTCCAGATTCGCCCAGTAAAAATGACCTGCATCGGGTGTGGAAAGATTCAGAAGATTGTACCTGCAGGGATTATGAATGATTTCACATACGAAGGTTTCCGCTCACCGATGTATTTCCTGCAACATCTCATCTCTGATCTGTACGAAAATCCAGGTGATGCGCGCAATGTTGCAGAGATAGCGTACTACCTAATGCTATATGGTGACAGATTGAAAGCCTGCGAATATACGGAATCTGTTTCAGGTTCTTCGGACGCAGGGGCAGTTGCCTTGGCCTCTGCGGTACGGTACATCTGCGGAATGCCAGATGCTGAGTCGCTGCAGGTCGTGAAAGAAAACATCAGGGAACTCGATTCGTTCAATGAGGATATAAAAGCGACCCTAGCAGCATTGTGCACTACCACGAACATTGACCACCCATTCGATGCAGCACTGCACACGTATCTCGATACAAATGAAGAGACCTACGAATATTCGCTGAATATCTACTTAATCTCCACAATATTGCCAGGAACACACCATGTGCAGAAACAACTTTCCGAGATACTGTTGAATATATCAAATAGGCTGGGCGGATTTTGGAAGTGGTTCTTTTTCGAATCATACTGCAGATCAATGATTGTCCAAAAAAGATGTGGCGAGATCCAATTAGATACAATCAAAGAGAAGGATCTCGACCAATATTCTGAATACGGAATTCTATTCAGATATCGTAAGGCAACATTGCTATCGGCGCGCGGGGGCAATTCAGCTGAGAAGGAGTTGAAAAGAACGCTCACGGAGATGTTCAACTTCTCGAAGAAAAATCCGGAAACAAAATTTAGACTCGCATATGCAGCCATTCTGGTACATCACTGCGGCATCCGTTACAAGAACAAGGACCTACTCAGCCTCTCGCTGAAATGGGTATCTGAAACAAAGGATACAGGATTCATCGGAGAGAAGGACGTGGAAGAATTCTTCAAAACATTCTTCGAGGTTGCTTTGGCGGACCGTAGCCATGAAGATGTGAAAAAGATCGTAAAACGTTACAAGTTTGATGTAAAAGTCCCGGACGAAACTCCCGAAGTGTTCCAGCCTTCATCTGTCGGAAATCTGCTATCTCAGTACAGGGCATACTATGAATACTGAACTCTGGCACATTCACCAGATTGAGAGAATGTGCCAGAGCAAAATAATCATTCCTGAGCCACACTAACATAATCGGGACAGACGAACCTGCCTTTGTCTTCAGTCTTGCCCTTGATGTCGATGGCGGCCTGAGGACACCTGTGAAGGCACCCGTAGCAGCAGAAACAGTCCTTTCCGATGCTTGCTTTTCCGTCTACGATCTTAACATTGTTGGAAGGGCAGAACTCGACACACTTTCCGCATCCGGTGCAGGAATCGGAGATCACGTAACCTGCGTCGGCCATGTGCTTTGTGAACATGTTGTTCACGGGGCCGGACTTCAGTCCTGCGAAACGGGTCTTGTCGGTCTTGACAATTTTCTCTCCATTGAGGATCTTCTCCGCCACTGGTTCGAGTGTGAGGAGTGCCTTCCTGTTGGTCACTTCCACGGTGGCCATATCGGGCATGGGGGACATTACGACGTAGTTGTCGGTCATCACGATTCCGGTGAGGCCCATGAACTCGATATCCTTCCCTGCGAGAGTCTTTGCAACGTATACATCCGCCTTTCCGCAGTTGAGGCCCATTGTTGCGACAACATAGACCTTCTTACATCCCTTGCAGCCGGCCCTCCACAGGCATGTCCCCACAGGTTCGCGCCTCCTCCACCCGTAGATGGCACACCCTCTGACGCACCGTCCCCCCGCTTCGAACTCCATAGAGAGATCGTTCTTGAGAATATCATTCAGGGAAACGACCTCATCACACAATTTCTCTGCAAGCGCATCTGCGATGTACCTGCTGTTACCGGTTCCCGAGAAGCAGATTATCATTTTTACAACCCCTTGATCATCTCAATTACCGCATTGGCACTTTCGCGACCTATTTCTTCCATGTGATCGATGAACTGTTCGCCGCTGGTGTCATCGGAAATGGCCCTTATGATGACGAAAGGAATGCCGTTGAGGTAGCAGGTCTGTGCGATAGCACCGCCCTCCATCTCGCAGCACTTCGCGTCGGGGAAGTCGGCAAGGATGGAGATCTTCTGGGAATCCTCCGAGATGAATAGGTCTCCGGTGGCGATGAGTCCCTCGAGGACCTTTGCATCGGGAGCGGAGTCCTTCACTGCCTTCAGGGCACTCTCACGGAGCTTCTCATCAGCTTCGAAGAACACCTTTCCGGTGTAAGGGATCTCATGTATCTCGAATCCGATGGCGGAGACATCGTAATCGTGCTGTGCGGTCTTCACAGATATAATGAAATCCCCTATACGGAGACTGCTGTCAAGTGATCCGGCGGCACCGCTGTTGATGACCGCCTTGACATTGAACTGGGAGATGAGGGTCTGTGCGCAGATACCTGCGTTGACCTTTCCCATTCCGCATTTGACGACGACCACATCATGTCCCGCAAGTTTTCCGATACAGAAATCCATGTCGGCGATCTTCTCGGTCCTTTCTATGGTCATCTCCTTCTTGATGTCGTTCACTTCGCAGTCCATGGCGCCCACGATACCGATCCTCTCGGGCTGAGAATCATCGGAATTCACGTTCCCGTAGGCGACGATACCGAGACCGCCCGCGACCACGAGGATGGCAACCAAAGCAGTTACCGCTGCATTGTTCATAGCTAGTAATCCCCCAGGTCTCTATAAATGGGTTATCCAACAATACCCAGAATCTACCTCTTTTATAGGTGCAGGACCATGCACCCTCATCATTTTGGAGGGGTGAGATGACCGAGATACAACAGCTGAAGAAATACTGCATGGAATGCGGCAGCGAAACAGATGCCGATGCAGACTTCTGCTACATCTGCGGTTCCAGGAAGATCATCTCCGTGAACCCCTCGAACAACCGTGTCATCATGGAGAAGGGACACTGCCCCTACTGCGGGAACGACAACGTCCCAGATGCCAGCTTCTGTGCCAAATGCGGAAGACGCATCGGAGAGTTCGAATACGGCGGGGTCAGGAAGACCAAGCTTTCGGGAAAGGACATCCTCGCGATATTCCTCGCACTCATCCCCGGAGCGTTCAACGTCTTCGGATTGGGACACCTCGCAATGAAAAAGGTCTCCCGCGGACTGATGTACCTCGCCATCTCCGCTGTACTTCTGTATCTCCGCTTCGCCAACGGCGACGTGTCCTACTCAATGCTAATAATCCTTGAGGTCATAGGGCTCCTGGTGTACCTGAAGCAGGCAAGCGAGATCTTCCGCGAGGCCTACACGGGATATTGATAGGAGGATGAAGAATGGCAGCCGAGGATTGGACCGAGAAGTACAGGCCACAGAGTCTGAAGGATATCGTCGGAAACCCTTCCAGCGCAGCCGCCATGAAGCAGTGGGCGGAATCCTGGCAGAAGGGAGTCCCCCAGTTCAGGGCCCTCGTCCTCATGGGAAGTCCGGGAATCGGAAAGACCTCCTCCGCAGAGGCCCTCGCCAGGGAGATGGGATGGGAGATCGTGGAGATGAACGCCTCCGACCAGCGTACCGGCACGGCCATCGAGAACATCGCCGTCAGGGCGGGAAACTTCAACACCTTCGGTGCCGACGGAAGCTTCCACAGCACCAGGGACGGTGAGATGAAGCTCATCGTCCTCGACGAGGCGGACTCACTCTACGGAAACGCCGACAGGGGTGCGATGCCGGCCATCACCAAACTCATACGCAACACCAGGCAGCCGGTCATCCTCATCTGCAACGACTTCTACGAGATGACCAGGAAAAGCTCCATCATCAAGACCGACACCCTGCAGATCCAGTTCAGGAAACCCCAGGCACGTTCCATCGAGACCGTCATCAAGAGGATCTGCGCAAGGGAGAGGGTCATCATCGCCGACGAGGCCGTTGCTAAAATAGCCGAGAACGCCGACGGAGACCTCCGTGCGGCGATCAGGGACCTTCAGTCGCTTGCAATGGGCCACAGGGAGATCACCTCCGAGATGGCCGACGTGCTCTCCGAGAGGGAGAGCCGTTCCGACATGTTCCAGTTCATGAGTGCCCTCTTCAGGAAGAGGGACGCAGCCTATGCGAAACAGCTTCTCAGGGAATGCGACGTGGAACCCGCCACCGTTGCCCTGTGGATCGAGGAGAACATCCCCACCGAATGTGCGAACAAGAGGGAGATGGCCGAATGTTTCGACGCCCTCTCCAGGGCAGACGTTTATCTCGGAAGGGTCTCCAAGAGGATGTACTACGGGCTATGGTCCTATGCCAACGACCTCATGGTCGACGGGATCATCAACGCCCTCAAGTCCCCCAAGATCTCCTTCGACCGCATCAGGTTCCCCATGTACCTTTCCAAGATGTCCAGGTCCAAATCCACCAGGGCCATGCGCAAATCCGTCGCCATGAAGCTCGGTGCGATGATCCACACATCCTCCAGGACCATCCTGAACGAATCCCTCACATTCTTTGTCGCACTTGCCAAGCAGGACCAGGAGTTCAGGGTCATGCTCGTGAAGGAAGGCGGACTCGAGGAGGACGAGCTCGGATTCCTCATAGAGGCCAAGCCCGAGAGCAAGATAGTCAAGGACACGTTCAAACTGGCGTTCCCTCCGGAACCCAAGGCTGAAAAGAAGAAGGCAGCCCCCAAGGCAAAGAAACCCGCCGAACCTGCCGAGTTCAAGATGCCCGAGAAAAAGGCCGAACCCGCACCCAAGGTCGAGGAGCCCAAACCCGTCGAGGCCAAACCTGTTGAAACTCCCAAGGAGGAGCCTGTGAAAACAGAGGTTCCCCAAGCAGAACCTGCAAAGACCCAGGAGCCCGCTCCCGCCCCCGAACCCAAGGCAAAGCCCAAGCAGAGGAGCCTCTTCGATTTCTGAGACGATAACATGATGGACGAGGATTACAAGGCAACGCTCATCAAACAGCAGTACCGCATCTACAACGACCACTCCGCGGTCAAGCTCTGCGGATGGCTGAAGGAATCCCTCGTCCACGAAAGGAACTGCTACAAGCAGGACTTCTACGGCATCCAGAGCCACCGCTGTCTGCAGATGACCCCCTCCATCAACGAATGCACCCACGTGTGCCCCTTCTGCTGGAGGATCGAGGGTCAGGACTTCGAGGTGAAGGACTGGGCCGAACCCAAGGAGATGCTAGACAACCTCATCGCACAGCAGAGACTCCTCATCTCCGGATACAAGGGACATCCCACCTGCGACCTCGCGAAGTTCGAGGAGGCGCTCAACCCCAACCAGGTCGCCTGCTCCCTCGCCGGTGAACCCACCATCTACCCCTACCTTTCCGAATTCTTCAAGGAATGCCACTCCAGGGGAATGACCACCTTCCTTGTAACAAACGGTACCAATCCCGAGAGGCTCGCGGAGATGGAGACCCTTCCCCGTCAGATCTACGTTACCGTCGCAGCTCCCGACAAGCAGACCTATCTCAAAGCCTGCAGACCCAAGATCAAGGACGGATGGGACAAGCTCATGCAGACCCTGGAACTCTTCCCCTCGTTGGAGACCAGGACCGTCGTCCGCCACACCCTCGTGAAGGGACTCAACCTGATGGATCCCGAAGGCTATGCGAAACTGGACAAGATCGCAGACCCGGACCTCATCGAACCCAAGGGTTACGTCTTCGTCGGAGGTTCCAGGCAGAGGCTCACCATCGACTGCATGCCCGAGTGGGACCTCATGAACGACTTCTCCCAGAGGCTCGCAGACCTTGTAGGTATGAAGGTTCTCAAGAAGAAGGAGGACAGCAAGGTTCTGCTTCTCGGACCCGAGGGAATGGAACTCGATGTCAGGAAGGCGTGGGAAAACGGAATCCCCTCCTCACCCCGTATCGACAGGATGATGAGGGAAAGGGATTTTTGAATCTGCTTAGCAGCAGACCTTGTAGATCACGTACGCCACGATGGCGATGTGAAGGAACAGGAACACATAGTTGAGTTTGAACTTGGGCTTCTGGGTCTTGTGGTGGAAGAGCTTCATTCCGATGACGGCTCCGAACGGACCGAACAGTCCCAGGATGATGAGTGTCCTCTCCCTGATGCGCCATTCACCGGCCACCGCCTTATGTTTGTCATAAGCGTACACAAGGGCGACGACCACATTCAGAACGAGCAGAATGATGAATAGCGTGAACCATCCGTTCATTGTCCCATCCTCTCGGCGAAGGTGTCGACATCTTTGCACACACCGGCCTCGTTCTTCTCGCCGCGTGTGGAGAAATACACCGCATCGGATATCTGGTAGGTCTGGGCGATGTCCTCGCACTGGGTCTCGGCCTTCTCACCCTTGTACATGCAGCTGATGAACAGGTAGACCTCCTTGTCGAGAAGCTTCTCCCTGTTGTCCTCGATGAACCTGGTAACCTTTCCGTAGGGGTTACCGGCGTGGACCCCGGTACCGATGATGATCTTAGAATAATCGGTCATGTCGATGTTTGTCTGGAGTTTGAGGTCGAAGACGTCGGCATCGAGTGTCTTGGCGAGGTAGTTGGCGACCTTGCGTGTGGTCCCCATGAATGACGAATAGATAATCGCAGTATCCGTTTTGTTTCCCATAGTGCATCCCTAACAGTGCTATGGCGATTGCAGTATATAAAGTAAGAAACTAACTTGCTAACTGCAGTCCTGTCCTTTTAAAATTCAGGGAGAATAGCAAACTATGCCACTACCGGGAAGACCGATGCATAGGTCACGACCCTAGTGCGCCGGTCTTCCGGTATGCAGGAGGTGAACACATGGTTTGCTTCGTAAGATTGCATATTGGTTTTGTTACCGTATGGATCCTCGTCATCAGACGGTGATCCCCTAAAGCC
>JAKSHV010000026.1 GCA_024399225.1 archaeon
GCACGGGGGTGGAGAACTCCCTTGGGGGTTCCGGTGGATCCGGAGGTGAAGATGATGAATCCAGGGATGTTCTCGGGGAGTGCGGGGTACTCCATCTTGACGGGTGCGTGCTCGACGGGGAAGAAGCTGTCGTCGATGACGGTCTTGCATCCGATGGTCTTGATGATTCCCTGTGCACGTTCCTCGGGGATGATGAGGTCGAGACTGAGGGTGATGCAACCTACGAGGATGGAGGCCAGACGGGCTGCATAGTGCTCGACTACCCTTCCAGAACGGATGGGGACGATGACACCGGGACCTACTCCAAGGGACTTGAGTTTGTATGCGATGTCGTCGACCAGCTGCATGAGCTCCTTGTAGGTGTAGACGTCTTTTCCATTGTTTCCAACGATTGCGGGGAAGTCGGGACGGGTCTCCGCGTTTGCACGTATCTGTGCTAAAACTTCGTTGAGGTTGTCAGCTTTCATTGTGGCACTAGATTAAATAACAGTATATTAGGAGGTGTCATACAAAAAGCCGAAAAATGGTTATTTTTTGTCGATTTTAGATAGCAATCGTCGAAGTCGATGTTTACCCCCGATTATGGGCACTTTTTCTTTTTTGAGAATGCTCAAAAATAAATTTTTGCTTGAATGTGCTCAAATTCCTGAGTATTTCGAGGTTTTTAACAGGAGTTTACCGTATTATTTCAGGTACAAATCCGCACGTCTTTTGTCGACAAAGTGTAGATCTTTCATCGACTCATAACCGGGCGAACGCAACTTCGTTTGGACGTTTCCGTCAAGCTCCGCAACGAGCATACACTCTCCGGAATAATCCTCGGCAAGCATGTTGCCACGGGCATCGACTATGAGGGACCCGCCACCGAAAACGGTTCCCAATCCATTGTCACCGACCTGGTTGCAGGAGGCACAGAACACGGTGTTGTCATACGCCCTCGCAGGAATGACCTTGTTCCATGTACTGCGTCTCTTCTCGGGAGCAAGTCCGGATGCATGGGGCATGAAGACGATGTCTGCTCCCTTGAGTGCATAGGTGAGGGTGATCTCGGGGAAATGCGATTCCCAACAGGTCTGTATTGCTATCGTTGCCTTGGAGGTCTTGAACACGGGAAGTTCGTCACCGGCGTTCATGGCTGCCGCCTCGCGTTCTCCGAGATGGGTCTTGCGATAGGTTCCGACTATCTTCCCATCCTCGGCGACGACCTGAGTGATGTACCTGCCGACTTCAGATATTCCGAAGATGACACAGATATTGAATTCCTCGGATGCACTGACCAATCTTTTCACAGGTTCCGAATCTAGAGACAGCGTGATCTCGGAACTCTGCGGCATCGCATATCCAGTTAGCGACAGTTCAGGGAAGCAGACGAAGTCGGCCCCCTGCTCGGATGCCTCGCGTATCCTCTCGAGATGCATCGCAAGGTTTCCTTCGATATCTCCAAGGATAGAATGGCTGCAGACTGTCGCTACACGGACCTTTTCCATAGTAGCTAATGCCGTTTCACATAGAAAACGTTGGTTAATCACCAAAAAATGGTTGTTCGGTAAACATAGCGGTAAAAATTACACGGATTTGTATGATTGTCCGAAAATATGGTTGAATTTTAGTTGGATGTATTTCGAATTTCAACCCATCCTATAATATATCACTGCAATAACCCCCGGCATGTCAGAAACAGTCCCGAGCGATTCGGGCGAGCAGAACAGGCGTCTGTATTCCATTGATGTCATCAAGGGATTCATCATCATCGCCGTTGTTCTTTTGCATTTCATCATCATCGTACCCTCTGACGAGCCGCGTACCGGTAACTCCAACCTTGCCCTTCAGGCACTCTATACCGGACTCATGCTCTTCTTCATCTTCTCCGGATACTTCTTCAGACCGGAAAAAAGCTCCTGGTCACAGGTCAAGAAGCGTCTGATTATCATCGGAACCGTCACCGTGGCGGGACTCGTCATCCTCCCCGTGATCATGTACGTGTACGTCACCCTTCTCGGATACGGAACCGATCCCATGGACCTCCCCCAGTGTTTCAGGTCCCTGTTCGGTAACTGGAAGATCTTCAACATCGACACGAACGAGGACTTCCCCATCTTCGCCATCCACAACGGATACTACTTCTTGCAGATCATGCTGGTCTCCTTCGTCCTCTTCTACCCTATCGCCGTGCGCGTGGTGAACGACGACAGGAAGCTCATCGTTGCGATCATCCTGCTGGTCACCGGAACCTTTGTCCTTGCGGAGTTCGTCGGATGCGAACTTCCCCTGTACAGCCAGCTCGCACCCATCGCGACCGCATTCATGCTCGTCGGTGCATTCCTCGGAAAGCACAAAGTGATCGAGAGGATCGAATACGGAGAACTGACCTCCAAATGGAACCTCATGTACCTTGCAATCGCTGCGGTTGTGGGAGTCGTCATGCTGGTGCTCTTCGAGCCCGGAGTTTACTTCGACGACACCATCTTCGGAGACTACGGCGGATACTCCGCATACCCCTACTTCATCATCTGCTGTGCATTCTGCTACATCTTCCTTAGCATCGGAGTCGTCCTGAACAAGATCCCCGGACTCAGAAAGATACTCTCCACCCTCGGAAGGCACACACTTGGAATCCTCTGTCTGCACATCTTCGTACTGAAGCTGCTCATCGCACCCTTCTACGACCTTGTACGCAGGTACGCATTCCCTGATTTCGCAATCACCGAGAAACTCGTCATAGGACTCATCGGTATCGCGATCTGCGGAATCCTCCTTGAGTATGTGTTCCCCCGCGCAACTGCAAAACTGCGCGAGATCGCTTCCAGAGACTGAAACTCAATTCGGCGGGGATATCCCCGCCATATTTCTTTGAATCTATCCCCCAAGTGTTACGGTATGTTACTTATTTCGAATTCGTATGCATACCTATACCCCCTACCCGTATAGGTTAAATATCAGTAACACTTTCACACTTTCATCGTAACATCTGTTTTTATAATCAAAACAGATAATGCATCCAATCGTGATAGGTGAACATATGTCAAAGATGATCGCAATCATTGCCGCCATCGTCGTTGTTGCCGCCGGAACCGGAGTTATAATCTACGGTAATATGGGCAACAATGATGAATACAACGGCCCAGTATCCATCGAACTCAAAGACAGCAACAACGTAACCAAGACCTACAACTTCGATCACCCGCTCAGGAAAATCTGTGTTGTAAGCAGCAACTGCATGGAATGGGTACAGATCCTCGGAATGGAGAAAATGGTCGTCGCAGGTTGCGATCTGGCACTTAAGGAAGAAACCCTTAACAGAGAACTCTTCAAAACAGCCAAAAACGTAGGAGCAACCGCATCCGCATCCGTAGAGGCAATTGTTGAATCCGAGGCACAGCTGGTCATCAACCCTACCAAGAGCGGACTTGCCGATGCTAAGATAGCCGAACTCGAGGGCACCTACGGAATCCACACCATCACCCTTGCATGCAACGGTGAGACCATGATGCAGGATGTCGAAGCTCTCCTCAAGATCGCAGACAGTACCACTGCAAACACCAAGTTCGAGGGATACAAGGCGGACTGCGACGCAGTACATGCAAAAGTCGTCGCAGCTGCTAAGGATGCTGTCGAGAAACGTGTCGTCATGAGCACCGTCAACAGCAGCAAGATCAAGTTCTACCTGCCCACCTCCGAGCTCGGAAAGATCCTAACCTCCCTGAAGGTTGACAACCCCATCCAGCCCACCGACAAGTCCACCGTATACGCTACCTACAGCGACGAGACCGTCACCGACCTCGATGGTGAGAAGTCCTTCGACTTCATCCTCGTCAGGACCATGAGCTCCTACGATCTCCCGAAGGTCTTCGACAAGAACAAGGATTACTTCGGAGAAGCATACGCTAACATGCAGTGCGTCAAGGACAGGCACGTCTATTCTTTCGAGTCCGACGTCACCTCCGGCGCAATGACCTACATCGGAGAGGTCCTCCTCTGCCACCTCCTCGGAATCGAGATCGACCTCCACGCAGGAGACCTCGTCGACCAGTTCCTGGAGAAATACGGATTCAACGGAACCTACGAGAATCTCGCATACGACGGCGAGACCTACTATGGTTTCCGTGCCTGAAACGAAACATCCTACTGACAAACCTTAACTTATGGGGGATAATATCCCCCATCAACCTCGGTGTTCTAATGGCTGACGGAGACACATTGAAAAGGATCAAGGAGCTGGATTCCGGCAACAACATCAGGTCGGTCTATGATGCTTCCGTCAAGAAGAAGATGGCATTCATCATCGGAACCACCGTACTTCTTGTCATCATGTTCTTCATCTCGGTGGCCGTCGGAGCCGTCGACATACCTTTCATGGACACCCTTAAGGCCATCGGGCATGCGATAGTCCCCAACCTTGTCGACGAACCTTCCAAATCCTATTACGTTGGATTCGTCAAGACCAGGTCGTACAGGGCCATCCTCTGTATCGTGACCGGAATCAGTCTCGCCGTGGCGGGAACCATCATGCAGGGAATCCTGCGCAACCCCCTTGTCAGCCCCTTCACACTCGGAGTGTCCTCCGCGGCATCCTTCGGAGCCGCCATGGGAATCGTGTTCTGGGGATCCATCTTCGGAAGTGTTACCGGCGGAATCGTTCTCCTCGGAAGCACCCTCGCCTACGAGGACATCTTCACCATGATCCTCGCATTCGTCTTCGGACTCGTCAGCATCCTGTTCGTCATCCTTCTTTCAAGGCGTGCGGATGTCTCCAGATCCACCGTCATCCTTGCAGGAGTCATCATCAGCTACCTGTTCCAGGCCGGTGTCTCCCTTGCCAAATATCTCTCCGACGACGATGCCCTCAGGGAGATCACCAACTGGCTTCTCGGAGGAATGTGGAACGCATCGCTTTCCACCGATCTCATCGTAATCCCCATCGTAGCCATCTGCCTAATCTATCTCGAATTCCTCGCACCCAAGATCAACGTCCTTGCAGCCGGTGACGATGTCGCCTCCAGCCTCGGTATCGATGTGAAGAAGCTCCGCAACACCGGACTCATCGTATCGACCTTCATGACCTCGGTGTGCATCGCATTCACCGGAATCATTGGATTCGTCGGACTCATGGCCCCCCACCTCTGCAGGATGATCATCGGTAACGATACCAAGTATCTCGTACCCGCTTCCGCGCTTGTAGGAGGATTCATCGTTCTTCTATCCGACACCGTCGGAAGGGTCATCATGCGCCCCAACGAACTGCCCGTCGGAATCTTCATGTACATCATCGGAGGCATCTTCTTCGTATGGATGATGCTCCGCAAGAAGAAGGAGGTCAGACTGTGAGCCTCAGACTCGAGAACCTCGTTCAGGGATATGGTAAAAAGACCGTTCTCAACGACATTTCATTCGAAGTGCCAGAAGGCAAAATGGTGGCTGTCCTCGGACCCAACGGATGCGGTAAATCCACCCTCATCAAGACCGTCTGCAAGATCATTCCTCCCAAGGGCGGAAGAATCATCGCGGAGGGTGAGGATATCTCCGACATCGACCGCAGGGAGTTCTCCAAGATTATCGGTTATGTGCCTCAGAAATACGCACCTTCTGATTATATGCAGGTGTTCGACGCCATCCTCATCGGACGCGCACCCTACATGGGCTGGAGCTACTCCGACGAAGACTTCGAGGCAGCAGCGGATGCCGTGGACGAGATGGGTATCGCCGACCTCATCGACAAGGATATCCAGGACCTTTCCGGAGGACAGATCCAGAAGGTAATCATCGCCAGGGCCATCGCTCAGAAGCCCCGTTACTTCATCCTCGACGAACCTACCAGTGCATTGGACCTCAGGAACCAGCTGAACACCCTGCGTACGATGAAACGCATCATCGACAAACAGAACGCAGGGGTTCTGGTTGCACTTCACGACCTCAATCTCGCAATGAAGTTCGCGGACCACGTCGTCATGCTGAAGGATGGAAAGGTCTTCGCCGCAGGAGCTCCTGAAGAGGTCATCAACGAGGATTCCATCATGGCAGTCTACAACGTATCCTCTGAGATCGTTGAAGGTCGCGGCGGAAAGTATGTCCACATCTGCGAGGATGAGCAAGAGGATTACGACCTCGCTGAGTGATCACAGACAGATTGCCATGTAGATTGGAATGCACAGCACGTTTCCCACCTTTCTGAGATCTTTTGTGTACACAATATATGGTTGTCCCAGCGTCTTAGAATAACGTTCCATGAGAACATCCAGGGAAGAGTGGGAAGTGTAATCACTCGACTTCACTTCGATGGGATTGATCTTCTTGCCGCTGCGTACCAGAAAATCGACTTCGTACTTGTTCTTACTATTCTGTTCCTTATAGAATATGTGGAAGAACAGTTTGTGTCCGTTGCTTCTCAGCATCTGGGCCACGATGTTCTCTGTGAACATTCCTTCGTTGATATGCAGTTTATCCATCAGCAGCGCAGAATAGACTTCTTGCTCGATCTCCTCACTTTCTGATATCGTCATACTCACAAGAAGTCCGGTATCACCCATGTAGGCCTTCACCGATTTGCTTTCCTTGTTCAGGGACAATCCGACTGCTGGCACAGTAGTATTGTAACAAAGATTGGCAATCATCGAATCCTTCAACCAATATAGCGGTTCCTCGTAACTCGTGAATCTCCCCTGGCCATCATCGATATCGGAAAGATTGCATTTCTTATCATGACCTGATAGCTCGGAAGGAATGTTCTCGAACAAAGCTCCGATACGGAGTTTGTTCCGCTTTGCATGTTTGACGATATCTGCACGATATAGGTCAAGGATCAATCTTTTCTCCGTTTCGGCAGCTGAAAAATCTCTATTTTCAGCATACGCCATCACAGCACGAGGCATACCTCCGACCAGCATATACTTCCTGAATTGTTCCAGAATTGACTTGTGAAGTGCATCTCCCAGAGGTTTCTTCTGCTGGAAATGCTCCCTTATGAGCGGAACTGTAATCTCATCCCCAAGTGCCCAACAAAATTCCTCGAAATCCATTGGGTACATTTCTATAGGTTTCTCCTCGGAAGGAATGATGATGTCCTTGACATTCTCATGGATTGACATCAAGGACCCTGTTTCGATGTAGTCATATCTTCCATCTTCCACGAGGAATTTTATCGCTTCACGGGCACGGGGGAATTTCTGGACCTCATCGAAAACCACAAGTGATCTACGTTCGATGAGTTTAACTTTCATATAATAGGAGAGTTTCTGAAGAAGAGAGGGAACATCCGTGAGATCTTCGAACAGTTCCTTGACATTTTTTCCGACCTTGCTGAAATTGATCAACATATAAGAATCATATTCGTTGCGGGCGAACTCTTCCACGATGTAGCTCTTACCCACACGCCTAGCTCCTTCGATCAACAAGGCGGTGGAACCGTTACTGGTGTTCTTCCACTCCTTAAGCTTGGCGTAGATCTTCCTCTTCATACTTGCAAAACTACATTTTCCTTAATATGTTTTTCTCGAAAATTGACAGTTTCCTTAACTTTTATTTTTCAAAAATAGACAGTTTCCTTAATATTTATTTAATGTAAAATGACAGTTTCCTTAATATTTTAAAGATATCATGGATTGTGCCAGATAAGGAACTGTAAGGACAATACGATGCCCAGAGAAAAGCGTAGAAAATAGACGAAAACACTGTGTCTAAATGAAAGGATAACAGGACGTGAACGAGGGATTATTCCTACTGCTCACGTCCACTTGAATCCTCTAAAGACCCAGCGGAAGAACGTTCCGAAGGTGTAGGTCAGAAGTCCGATGATCCCCTTGGAAGTTCCCTCGGGTTTTCCCTTGCCATCCATGATAGCCTTTACAGCCTCTTCCCAGGTGGTGATGTCGTCGGGAAGGATCAGGTATCCCTCGCCCATGTGCTCCTGGCGGTGTGCGTCGGATCCCGCGGTGACGGGCTTTCCGATGGAGTTGGCGAGCTTCAGTGATTTCCTGTTCGCTCCGGGGGTGGAACGTCCGTTCAGTGCCTCGGTTCCGTCGAAGGGGAAGTTCCTGGTGTTCTTGGGACCGAGTCCGGTGAACCTTCTGTAAGGGTGTGCGGCGATGGCGTAACCGCCGGCCTCGTGGATGAGGTCGATGGTCTCCTGGATACCCAGATCGCGGGGGATCTGCCTGTCGATACCCAGGGCCACGATGTGACCGTCCGCGGAGGTTACCTCCTCCGCAGGGATCACGATGACTTTTCCGTTGTCCTTCACATCATCGTAGGCCTTGAACTCGTTGTGGTCTGTGATCGCAACGATTCCGATGCCCAGCTCCACGCACTTGTCGATGACCTGCTGTGGCGTCTGATGGCCGTCGCTGGAGTAAGTGGTGTGGATGTGAAGATCTGCTTTCATAGGGCGGGTGCTCCGTCGGTGATGTCGCCGTCAACGGTCATGACACAGCCGTTGCCGTCGGTGAGGGGGATAATGTTGTCTCCGTCGATGACGGCGGCAACACGTTCGGGAGCTCCCTCGGGAAGCTCGATGGGCATGCCCATGAACTTTCCGTCGACGACCTTTGCGACCTTGATGGTGACCTTCTCGAGATGCTTCATCTCGCACCTGAGTCCGCGGGACTCGAGTCCGGACATGAAGAGGGTTCCGTTGGGGACGTCCATGTCGGAAGGGTCGAGAAGGAGGAGCTTGTCTCCGCCCATCTCGCGGTCCTCGGCGGCCATTAGCATACCGAAGGATTTGACTCCCTTGAAGTTGGCGGATTTGAGGTTGGAGACCACGAGGAGCCTCCTGCCCATCATCTTGTCGTAGGGGTAGTCCGCCTTGATGTTGGTGACGATGGTCCTGGGACCTTCCTCCTCTCCGAGGTCGACCTTGAGGACATAGAGCCTCTCGGCCTCGGGGTGGTCGTTGACTTCTACTACGGTTCCGATGCGGAGTTCGATCCTGCGGAAATCCTCGAAAGGTGCTGCGGGTGCGTTTGCGTCCATGTTATCTTTCCTTGTGATTGTGAATGAAATCGTTTACCTTACTCCGGCTCCGTCCTTCAGGGGGCGCTCGACCATTGCGACGGTTCCGTTTCCGTCGGTGAGGGCCCTGACGTTCTCCCCATCGTAGACCATGGCGATCTGTGCGGGGGAATCCGCGGGGACGTCGAGGATGCCTGCCTTCTCGCCGGTGACCTTCATGGTGACGGTTGCGAAGTGCTTCTTGTAGTCGATCTCGGAGGTGTTGTTCTCGAGACCGCAGTTGAACCTGGTTCCCACGGGGACGTCCTTGGAGGGCTTGAGGAGGCAGACGGTGTTTCCGCCGAGTGCCTCGTCGTCTGCTGCCAGGAGCATACCGCAGGAGTCGACTCCCCTGAGGGGCCTGGGGGCGAGGTTGGAGACCACGATGGCCTTCCTGTTGAGCATCTCGTCCACGGTGTAGTATGCCTTCAGACCGGCGCAGATGGTCCTGGGTCCGGTCTCCTCTCCGAGGTCGACGGTGAGCTTGTAGAGCTTGTCGGCGTCGGGGTGGTCCTCCACCTTGACGACCTGTCCGACCCTGAGGTCGAGGAGCCTGAATGCTCCGAAGGGTCCCTCGGGGACCTTGGGTGCCTCCTTCTTCTTTTTCTCCTCCTTGGGCTTGACTACCACATCAGCCTCGGGCTGGGCGTAGATCTCGGGGAAGAGAACCTTGAGGTCGATCTTTCCGTAGACGGGGAGGGGCTCGTTGAGCTTGGTTCCGGCGGGGAGCATCTCGGTGACGGATGCGAGTCCGGCCTGTTCGATGCTTCCGGGGAGACCCATGTATCCCCAGATCTTCTCGGAGGACTTGGGCATGAAGGGCCATGCCATGGTGCAGAGTGCCTTGACGATCCTGAGGTTGTCGTTGAGGACCTTTCCGCAGGCAACCTTGTCCTCCTTGATGAGCTTCCAGGGCATGCAGGAGTTGAAGTACTCGTTGGCGAAGTGTGCGAGGGCCATAACGTCCTGGATGGATTTCTTGAAGTCACAGGTGGACAGGTGTCCGTTGTAATCTGCGAGGGCCTTCT
This sequence comes from archaeon, assembly GCA_024399225.1. Taxonomy (GTDB): domain Archaea; phylum Thermoplasmatota; class Thermoplasmata; order Methanomassiliicoccales; family Methanomethylophilaceae; genus Methanomethylophilus. The sequence continues at coordinate 10,011 of JAKSHV010000026.1, forward strand.
CGATCGCCTCGGTGACCTTCTGGTCGGGAGTGTCGTTGGCGGGGATCTCTCCGAAGTTCTTGTGGGTAAAGCTGAGGCACCTGTGGTAGAAGTTACCGAGTGCCGCGACGAGCTCGGTGTTGACCTTGGTCTCGAGGTCCTCCCAGGTGAA
>JAKSHV010000027.1 GCA_024399225.1 archaeon
CCAGCAAGCGGAAGGTAATGGGATGCACAAGCGGGTTACGCCCGTATCTGTCTCGAAAGGGGAAATTCGGGATGTATCTAAGACAGATCGAGCTAGAAAATTTCAAATCATTCGGTGGAAAAGTAACTGTCCCTCTGATGGAGGGTTATATGGCCATTACCGGCCCTAACGGATCCGGTAAGTCGAACATAGGCGATGCCATCATGTTCGTCCTGGGACCCAAGAGTCCCAAGGCCGTAAGGGCAGGAAGGATCACGGACCTTATCTTCAGCGGCAGCGCCAACAAGGCCAAAGCCAAGTCCATGACCGTGTCGCTCGTTTTCGAGAACAGCGACCGTATCCTCCCATGGGACGACGATACTGTCCGCCTCACACGCCACGTCAAACTATCGGACAACGGACAGGACTACACCTCGTATTTCTACATCAACGACCAGAAGTCCACCCTCGGAGAATTCGATTCCCTGCTTACCAAGGCAAGGATCAGCGCCGACGGATACAACATCGTCCAGCAGGGAGATGTCACCAAGATCATCCACATGGGTAACATCGAGAGGAGACGTATCCTCGACGGTATCTCCGGAATCGCCAGCTTCGATGCCGACATCGCGAAGGCACAGGGCGAGAAATCCGATGCCACCGACAACCTCGACCGCATCGAGATCCTCCGCGGAGAGAAGGAGAAGAACCTCAAGGCCCTCGAGAAGGACAGGGAGCAGGCAAAGCTCTACATCCAGGCCAAGGGAGAGCTCGATGTAGCCAAGGCACAGTTGGTCCTTAGGCAGAGGGAGCGCGAGATCGCAACCCTCGACAGCACCAACGAATACATCGGAAAGCTCAACACCCAGCTGGAAACCAGCAAGGCCGAGAAGGCAAAGGCCCTGGAAGATCGCCAGACCAACGAGTCCGCCATCGCAGAGAAAGAGGCGGAGATCCTCGAGAAGGCCGGTCCCGAATACAAGAAGATCAAAGACGATGTCGAAGCCGCAAAGATCAGCCTCGCAACCATCAAGGACAGGATGGAGAACGCCGAGATCGACATCAAATCCCAGGAGGAGTTCAAGAGCGGATACCTCGAGTCCGTGGAAGAGAACCGCAGGACCTATGCTGTCCTCACCGAGAACCTCAACGACCTCCAGATCAAGCATGATGCCGCGAACGTAGAGTACGAGGCAGCCAAGAAAGAGGAGATCAGGGTCAGCGAGGAGACCGCCGCACACGGCGGAGAGCTCACCGAACTCCAGAAGAAGCTCGAGCTCCTCGGCAAGCAGATCGACGAGACCAGCATCAAGGACCAGGACGCAAGGGCCGCAGCAGCCACCGCCAAGGCCGTGAAGGAGCACGCACTCCTTGCCAAGGCGGATGCAGAGGAAGCCCTCCAGTCCGCACAGTTCGAGGTCAAGGAATCCGACTGGAACCTCAAGGAGGTCAAGAAGGCCGTTGGCCCCGACCTAGCAGAGGACATCTCCAAGAGGATCCTCGCACTCAAGAAGGAAGAGAGCGAGATCGAGACCCAGGAGGCCAACCTCAGGGCTATCGTCGACAAGCGTTCCTCCGAGTACACCAGACTTTCCACCGAGAAGAAGGTAACCGAATCCCTCAACGGCGGAAGCGAATCCGTCGCACGCATCCTCGAACTCAAGAACACTGGACAGATGGCCGGAATCCGTGGAACCATCGCGGAACTCGCCAAGGTCGAGCCCGGTTACGAGACCGCTCTCGGAATCGCAGCAGCCGGAAAGATGCAGGCCATCGTCGTCGACACCGACGCCACTGCCGCAAGATGCATCGAATACCTCAAGGCCAACCGTCTCTCCAGGGTGACATTCCTCCCCATCAACAAGATGATGCCCGGAAAGCCCCGTGCAAAGGCGATCATGGTTCTCAAGAAGACCGAGGGATACGCAACCGACTTCCTTGACTTCGCACCCGAGTACACCAATGTGTTCTGGTACGTGTTCCAGGACACTCTCGTCGTGAAGGACATGGATTCCGCCCGCGAGATCATGGGTGGTGTCAGGCTCGTCACCCGCGACGGAGAACTCCTCGAGGCTTCCGGAGCAATGACCGGAGGTACCATCAACAAGGCCAAGATGACCAAGTTCGGAAGCTCCTCCCAGGGTGCTCTCGATGAGGCGGCAGCCTCTCTCAGGAACGCACAGACCGCCCTTGAATCCGCACGCGCAAAACTCAGGGACATCAGGGACAAGATCCGTGCTGCAGACGATGAGATGAGAGCAGTATCCGCACAGGGTATCGATGCCAGAGGAAAGGTCGCAGCAGCCGAGGCCGCATACGAGCAGGCAAAGAAGGTGCTTAAGGCAGCGGAAGAAACTCTCAACAAGAGGAACGCAGAAGTGCTCGCCGCAGAGAAGGACGTCATCCAGAAAGGATCCTTCTCCGAAGGTATCTCCAAGACCCTCGAGATCCTCAGGAACGACAGGACCCAGGCACGCGAACGTATGGCCGTCATCGCACCCGCAGGTCTCCAGGAGCGCATCCAGAAGATCAGGGACAACGTCTACAACTGCAGTCAGACCGTCGCAGACCTCAGCGCACAGATCGGTGCCGCCAAGGCGGAACAGGCAGGACTCGACAAGCAGAAGGAGGCGTACGACCTCCAGATCGCCGAGATCGACAAGAAGATCGAGAGCCAGAGGAAAGCCATCGAGGAATATTCCGCAAAGGTCACCCAGCTCGCCGTCGAACTCGAGGCACTCAGGAAGATCGAGTCCGACATGGAAGCGGGAATCGAGGGACTGAAGACCCAGAAGGACGCCCTCATCGAGAAACGCTACCAGCTGGACACCCAGATCCAGAAGATCCAGACCACCATCGAGACCAAGGAAGGACTCATACTGACCCAGAATGCCGCGGTTCTGCAGATCCAGCAGAACATCGCCGCACTCGACGCCGAGGTCGCCATGATCACCGTCGAGGTCCCCGAGCCCATTCCCTCCGAGGAATCCCTCAAGCGCACCATCCGTGCATGCGAGGAGAAGATCAACAACATCGGAAACGTAAACCTCCGCGCCATCGACGAGTACGACGAGCGTCAGAAGGAGTACGAGGTCCTCATCGAACAGGTCAAGGTCCTCAACAAGCAGATCGAAGAGCTCGACAAGCTCACCATGGACCTCACTTCCAAGAAGAAGGGACTGTTCATGGAGGCGTACAACGCCGTCAACGACAATTTCAAAGCGATCTATTCGCAGCTCTCCGGAGGCGGAGAGGGATTCATGAACCTCGACAACGAGGAGGATCCCTTCAGCGGAGGTCTCCAGATCAACGCTAAGCCCAGGAACGGAAGGCTCCTCAAGCTCGAGGCGCTCTCCGGAGGAGAGAAATCCCTTACCGCACTGGCATTCATCTTCGCCATCCAGGAATACCAGCCTTCGCCCTTCTACGTGCTGGACGAGGTCGACATGTTCCTTGATGCGGTCAACACCGAGATGGTTGCAAAGAGGGTCAAGGAAAGTTCCGCGAAGGCCCAGTTCATCCAGGTATCCTTGAGGAAGGTAGCACTTACTCTGGCGGATCACCTTATCGGAGTCACCAGGCCCCCGACCGGAATCAGCAAGATCATCATTCAGCCGGATCTTGCGGAGGTTTCCAAATACGAAGAGGAAGCACTGAAGAAGCAGGCAAAGTCAGAAGAAAACATTGAGGGATGAAAATGGATGCAAATGTACAGATGGAAATGATGGAGCAGCACCTGCTGTTCCACAAGGCTATGGCGGAGGACGAGGAGTCCTTCAACAAGCTGAACGGATACCTCTCCGTGCTTCACGGTGAGACCTCCGGCGAGAAGCTCTCCGACAGCTTCGACGAGTCCGTAAGGGCCGTATTCAGTCTTGTTCTCGAGAACGGAATGGACCCCTGGGCCATCAACCTCGAAGAGTTCGCAAGGCTCTACTCCGAGAAGGTATCTTCCAACAGGTTTGATATCCTTGTTGCAGGAAGGCTCCTTCTCATGGCCTGGAAGATCCTTAACCTCCAGTCCGAGCAGACCCGTATCAACGCCGACACCCCCGAGCCCGTCGAAGAGCCGGTCTTCGAAGAGGATTTCGGATTCGAGGACGAGGACCCCATGATGGTCGTTCCCGACATCAGCATCAGCAGGACCTACGCACACACTGATGCTCGTGCGGTCACCATGATCGAGATCCTTGACGCATTCGAGGATGCTAAAAGGGAGGCCGAGATCCACGCCGCAAGGGAGGCCACCAGGATCAAGCTCGCATCCAAGACCGTTCCCAAGTTCGACAACAAGGCACACAAGGAGGACGACGAGACCGTCGTCGAGCAGGTCTACCAGAGGATCTACTCCATGGGAATGGACCCCATGCCCATCACCGAGTTCTACACAGACTCTGTCGAGGAGAACATCACTGTGTTCGTATCCGCACTCCACCTTGTAAGGGACGGAAAGCTGGACATCTTCCAGGAGACCCTTCCTTACGGAGAGATCCTTGTGCAGATCAGACTGCCCGAGAACCCCATTGAGACCGTAGCGGCGGTGAACTGAGTTGGAAGACAAGACGATGGTGGAGGCCGCCCTCTTCGCGGCTACCGAATCAATCAGGGTATCTGACATCGTCGCCCGCACCGGACTGGACGAAGCATCCGTCAGGTATGCCCTCAAGGACCTGAGGATGGAGTACGATATGCGCGACTCGGCGATCATGATCTCCGAGGCCGGCGGCGAATACCGTATGATGCTCCGTCCCGACTGCAAGAAATTCACCGGACTGTTCACCAGGCCCGAGATGCCTGCCGGCGTGATGCGCACCCTCAGCACCATCGCCTACAACCAGCCTGTAAAACAGTCCAAACTCGTGGAGGTCCGCGGACCCCGTGCATACGAGGATGTACACACCCTCATCGACATGGGATTCGTTGCCGCCAAGGTCTCTGGACAGACTAAGGAGCTCACCACCACGGCAAAGTTCTCGGAACAGTTCGGTATCGGCAGCACCAAGAAGGCCGACATCAGGAAATGGTTCGACGAACAGATGGGAAAGAAGGAGTGAACCTTCTTCCTTCCAAACCCCTTTCTTCTCCCAAACTATAATTGCTTATAGCCACTATACCCAGTCATACCGTTGCATACGGTCTTTCGGCGGCATCCGCCGTCGGTCGGAGGAATAACATGACCAAACTGTTCGGAACCAATGGAGTTCGCGGAGTCATCAATGAGGACCTTACTTCCAAGGTAGCTCTGCAGGTAGGAAAAGCCCTTGCAGCCGTCACTCCTGGAACCATCGCAATCGCAACCGATGCAAGGTACACATGCGAGATGCTCCTTTCCGCAGTATCCTCCGGAATCATGGCCGTAGGCAGCAATGTCATATTCCTGGGCATGTTGCCCACTCCCGCACTACAGTATTATGTGAAGACCCACAACGTGGCCGGCGGAGTCATGATCACCGCATCGCATAACCCTCCGGAGTTCAACGGTATCAAAGTGATCGCAAGTGACGGAACCGAAGCCACTCCCGAACAGGAGGCAGCCATCGAGGCGAAGTATGATGAGTTCATCCCTCTTGCGAGATGGGACCGTGTGGGGTCCATGAAGACCGTCGGCGGTTATGCAGACGAGTATGTCAACTCCATCCTGTCCAAACTTGATGTGGATAAGATCAAAGAGGCCAATCTCACCGTCGTTCTCGACTGTGCAAACGGGGCTTCTGCATACACTTCTCCCCTTCTTCTGAAGAAGCTCGGAGTCAGGGCGATCACCCTCAACTGCAATCCCCAGGGAGAATTCCCGGGTCACCGCAGCGAACCCACAGAGGATAATCTGCAGGACCTGATCTCTATGGTCAAGAAGACCGGTGCGGTTCTCGGAATGGCACATGACGGGGATGCAGACCGCTGCGTGTTCGTCGACAATGAAGGAAACTATGTGCCAGGCGACGTGGCTCTTGCAGTTCTTGGTAAGAGTCTCATAAAACAGAACGGAGGCGGAATAGTCGTAACCTCTCTTGCCGCATCATCTGCAATCGGAGATTCCATTTCATCTATCGGCGGAGAGGTCATTCGTACGGCCATCGGTTCCCCAAAGGTCGCCAGGAAGATGATGGAGGTCGGAAGCATCTTCGGTGGAGAGGAGAATGGTGGTCTAATCTTTGCAGACCATCAGTACTGCAGAGATGGTGCAATGGCCATCGGCAGGATGTTGGAATGCATCATCGAAAACGGCCCTCTCAAGAACCAGATCGATGCACTGCCCAAGTATCATTCCGTCAGATTGAAGATTCACTGCCCCGATAACTTCAAGGCCGATCTCATATCTTATATCGATAAGTCCACTGAAGGATTCAACAAGGATTACACCGATGGACTCAAGATTATTACTGATTCCGGATGGGTGCTTGTAAGGCCTTCCGGTACCGAGCCCCTGTTCAGGATCTATGCAGAATCCTCTAACAAGACTACTGTCGAACAGATGGCGAAGAAGTATGAGGAGATGGTGGTTACCTTCCTCGAATCTATGTGATGTTCACTGTCTCAGATTTTTACCGAGGACAGCAAGGGCTTCGTTGATAAGTCTGGCACCGAGAATAGCGGTGATGCCGGAGTGGTCTGCAGGGGGGCAGATCTCCATGACATCGAATCCTGCAAGGCGGTCTCCGACCATGTTTATAGCTTTCTTCACCTGTATGGGAAGAAGTCCGAAAGGCTCGGGGGTACCGGTTCCCGGAGCATATGCAGGGTCGATACCATCGATATCTATGGACAGGTATACCTTGTCCGCTTTGAGGCCGTCAAGGGCCTTCTTCATTCCCCACTCGATACCGTTCTCGAAGATGTCGAAAGCAGTGACGTGGGAGATGACATCATCCCTGTCGAGTTCCTCCCTGCCGATAGCACGAACTCCGACGGCACAGACATTGTCGATTCCGTGGTGTTCTGCAGCACGCCTGGTGACGCAGGCATGGCTGTTGGGGGTACCCATGTACTCGTCCCTGGAGTCAAGGTGTGCATCGATGGTGATGAGTCCGATGCTGCCTTTCTTGAAACTCTGTACTACTGGGATGGTTCCGGAGTGTTCTCCCCCTATGGTGATGGGGAACTTTCCGTCCCTGATTGTAGGTGCGACAGCGAATTTCACCTCCTCGATCATATCTTCGGGGAGGATGAAATCATCTACGTTTCCGTAGTCGCAGACAACGGGCTGGTACTGGTCCAGTCCGTGTTCAAAATGAAATTCCTCAAAATTGTATGAGGCCTGCCTGACAGCGGTCGGAGCCTCGCGGGCTCCGGCCTTGTAGCTGGCAGTGTGGTCGTACGGGACACCGAAGATGACTGCATCCGCGTCATTGTATTCCGCGTCAGCATCTGCATAGGTGACTCCGTACGCCATTTGGTTTAACCTCACATTAGTTTCATTCTGTCCATCGCCACGAGATACATGACCTCGGCGCCGTCCGCCAAGACACTCTCGTGATCGTCGTTGATGGGCATGGTGAAGGTCTCGAAGGACTCAAGATCCATGATCTGGACTTCGTTGTTTGCCTCATCGATGGAGATAACCTGTCCCTTCCTCTTGTCGATGACGGGGACCTGGACTTTTGCGCTGACGGGTGCGTTGATAGATTTCTTTGCACCGGTGAAAATGTCGGTTGCTTCGATGGATGCCTTTGCGGATCCGTGCTTTCCGGGCTTGGAGGTAGTAATCGAAATGATCTTACAAGGTGAATCATCGATGTTTACGTACCTTCCGATTTTGAGCTCCCTGAGCTCTTTCATCTCCCACTCTGCCATAATCAATACCTTCTTTTTGAAAAGCTACGCTCAGATTATCCGTTTGTTCTTTTCCCTGTTGTACTGGGGAACGCATGAGATAGTCGATACTGCGCGCATCTTAATCAGTACCCTATCGGCCCAACAAATAAATAGGTTATCTCTAAAATATTAAAAATAAAGGGATTTGCCAGACATCGCTGTCTGGCATTTGTTAACGGGGTTTAGTGGCGGGGCTTGTTTCCGTTGGGACGGAACTTGCCTTTGCCGTTGCGGCGACCTTTGGAAGGCTTTTCCTTCTTCTTCGGAGGATCTGGGTATCTGCGTTTGATGTCCGCGATACGGGCCTTGATCTCCTCGTTGAGCCTGTCTCCGCAGAACTCGCCGTGGTACTGGTCGACCTTGGCTGCGATGAGCACTTTTCCTGCCAGGGCACGTGCGATGTTACCTCTCTGCCAATAGGGTGCTTTTCTGAGGTCTGGGTATTGGTAGATCACTCCGTGTTTCGGGGGGTTCTTTCCGGAACGGAGATGCCTGAACATGGCCTTCTCAGCACCGAGCAGCTGCAGAGTGGAGGAGGGGAGTGATGCAAGCCTCTCGAGACCTCCGGAAAGGGAGATCAGTCTTGCGGACAGAGGTCCGCCGAGGATGGCGCACATGTTGGGGCAGAGCTGTTCGACAAGTTCTGTGATGTACTCCTCAGTATCCTGACGGTCCTCGTAGATCCTGCAGAGGGTATCGCCGAGGTTCTGTACGGCACGGATATCCTCGGGGTCGAAATCGGAACCCATGGACTGGATGTCGAGGTTGAGTTCTTCCAGGATCCCCTCTCTGTCACCGTGCTTGGCGATGAGGAGTGCGTACTTCTCATCCTTGGCGAGGTCTGCAAGCTCGGGGAAGTGCATTCCATACCATTCGTGGAGCCTCTCGTTGAGCAGGTTGGAGACCTCGATGAGATCGTCGAGATACCTGATAGCCTGCACCAGGTTCTTGTCCCTGGCTATGGGCTCGGAGGTCCTCAGTTTTCCGAGGTTAAGCATGACCTCGTGCATGAACTCGTCGGTGTACCCGAAGTCCTTGGGCTGGATGAAGGACGAGTCGTACATCTCGGGTTTTCCGAGTTCGGACTGCCTCCTGTCACCGACGGACAGTTTGCTCCTTCCCTCTGCGAGTTCCTTCTCCTCAGGGAGGATTCCGCCCTTCTGGATCTCTGCGAGTTTTTCTGCGGTGGTGACGGCGTCCATGGGCATCAGACGTTTGTCCATGATCCTGTTCGACTTGTCATCGACAAGGAACACACCGAACCATTTGGTCACAAGTATTGCCATTTATCTCATTCCCCTGAGTTTGATTATTTCATCCATGGGGAGCTCTTCAGCGTCGCCTGCAAGTAACTGCAGGTGTGCCTGGAACTCCAGTTCCTCCATGCGGTTGTATGCCTCTTCCAGAGTTCTTCCCTGAGTGAGTGCGCCGTGTTTCGCCATGAGCATGGCGGGTGCGTCGGCATATTCCATGACCGCATCGACCAGTTCCTGCGATCCCGGAGTGGCGTATCTGCAAGTGGGCACCACGTCGAGAAGGAGGACCCCTTCCGGAGTGAGGGTGCTTTTTAGGTTCTCGCCTTTGGTCAGAACGGCGAGGCAGTAAAGTGGGTGGCAGTGGACGACTGCATTGGTCTCGGGATTTTCCTTGTAGATCCCGAGGTGGAACTTGTGTTCGATGGAGGGTTTTCCGCCGGATATCACGTTCCCTTCCATGTCCATCTTCACAAGGTCGTCCTCGTGGATCATACCTTTGTTCACTCCGCTTGGGGTGATTAGGATCTCGTTATCGTTGATGCGGACACTCATGTTTCCGCCGGCGGACACCGTGAGTCCCCTCTCGTAGAGGAGGTGACAGCACTCCACCAGACGCTTCCTTGCGAATGCTTCGTTGGTCATTCTTTCATCTCGGAGATTTCCGAAGGTTTGAAGATTCCCTTCTCGGTGATGAAACCGGTGACGAGGTTGGCAGGGGTGACGTCGAAGGCGGGGTTCAGTGCCTTGGAACCGATGGGTGCGATCCTGGTCCCTGCGACCATGGTCATCTCTTCCGCGGACCTCTGCTCGATGACGATGTCTTTTCCGGTCTTGGTGTTGAAATCGAAGGTGGATACGGGTGCGGCAACGTAGAAGGGTATGCCGAAACTGTGGGCGACGATGGCCTTGTCGAAGGTTCCGATCTTGTTGGCGAAATCTCCGTTGGCGGCGATCCTGTCGGCTCCGACGATGATCATGTCGACACCCTGGGACATGTAGTATGCTGCGGATCCGTCGGGGATGATGGCATGGTCGATGCCTTCCTGGTTGAGCTCCCATGCGGTGAGCTGCAT
>JAKSHV010000028.1 GCA_024399225.1 archaeon
CAGGCAGAATCATCGGACAGCGTGTCTCTGAACAGGGAGAAGATCGAACACATCATCTCCGAGCATGATGCGGATCTGTACATCTTCCCGGAACTTTTCCTGACACGTTACGGCAACAGTAATTATTCCGATGAAGAGGTCAACGATGCGATCGAATCACTGTGGAATCTCAGCAGGAAGAGGGATTGCGCGATAGCTGTGGGAACCCCGGTTTTCAACAACAATCTCTACAACTCGCTGCTGTTCATAACAAGGGAATCCCTGCAGAGATATGACAAACTCTATCTTGCAAACTTCGCACCCTATAACGAGGACGTGTTCACAAAAGGAAAGGGTCCCGTCATGGTCGAATTCAAGGGCTGGAAAATCGGATTGGAGGTCTGCTATGATGTCATGTTCCCCGAGATCCATAGAGATTACGCAATCCATGGTGCGGACCTTGTCATAGTATCAAGCGCATCGGCCAGGAAATCCGAGATTCCGATGATGACCGTCCTTCCCGCAAGATCGTTCGAGAACACAGTCTTCACCGCATACTGCAACAACTGCGGAGAAGGCCCTGCGGGACCTTATTTCGGCGGATCGGTCCTGTTCTCCCCCCTAGGTGAGATTATGGGACAGGCCGGCAGGATTGAGGAAATCCTGTCGTTCACCCTATCGAAAGACGAGATTGAAAGAGCCAGAAATAACAGACATCACCTGTCCGACCTGAGAATGGACATCGAATGGCTGTGATTCTCACTCCGAATCATACCTAACCTTTTTATCTAAGAACCAAATACAACGCTTCACAAGCGGAGATAGCCCAGCCCGGTAAGACGCAAGACTGGAAATCTTGTGGGATTTTTCCCTCGGGAGTTCAAATCTCCCTCTCCGCGCTTTTTACAAAATTTCAAGCTCGGAATCCATTGGTTTCGTCACATCTCTTTTATTCTGCAAATCCGTTCATGCAAACATGAAATTCAACTACAAGCCGACAGGACCCTCGAGGATGAATGCCCCGAAACAATGGGAAGTCTGGCTTGCGGATGCTTCCTTCTCGGGCGCCAAGAAAAGGTGTGCGGTCGTCGTCGGAAAAAGATCCCCTGCGGGATTCGCCGTACACGAGGTCGTTCCCCTTTCACAAAAGGCCCCTAAAGACATTATCATATCCAATCTTGAGAAGGCGGGACAGGACAGGCCCGGAGCGGTCAGGACCTCGGTCTCCGCCACCATCCAGAACGCCGACTTCGTCCAGAAGCTCGGAGTTCTTGCAAACGAGGATATATCAAAGATAATCTCTTCGCGCCAGTGATACAAATGGCAGCCGACGCCCGTCCCGGTAGGGGAAAGAGCATCATCGCATACCCCGATGATTACGTATGCATCGATCTTGAAACCACAGGCCTCAGTCCCAGAGAGGATTGGATCATAGAATTCGCGGCATACAAGGTAAGGAACGGAACCGTCGTCGACAGACTTGTTAGCTTCGTGCGCCCCGGTCAGATATCCAAGGTATCTTCCTTTATCACCAAGCTCACCGGGATCACCAAGGAGATGGTCGAGGATGCACCTCTGCCTGAAGATATCCTTCCCGAACTGTTTGAATTCGTGGGCGAAGACATGGTACTGGGTCATCACACCTGTTTCGATATGAACTTCCTCTATGACGGTGCGATCAAAGCGGGTCTCGAACCTCTCGGCAATGACTTCACCGATACTATGAGGATCTCCAGAAAGAAGAACAAGGACTGCATCCCCAATCACAAGCTCGGTACCCTCGCCGACTATCTCGAGATAGATGTCGTCACTGCCCACCGTGCGGCGGCCGATGTGGTCACCACCATCCGCTGTTATGAGAAGATGGTAAAGGAGAGGGATGCTGTTATCCCTGTCGAGTGGGCCTGATCGGTATTTAAAGACTCTGGGTTTGCTTTATTTCTGTATTGGGAATGGGGGAACTGTATGGATGTAACCGAGGAAATGAAGAAAGGCTGCGATTTCTGCACCGAAGGCAACTGGGCGGAGGCCATGAAGATCTTCACCCGTCTTGCCAAGAAAGGTGTCAGGGAGGCTCAGTTCAACCTCGGACTCATGTTCGCAGACGGATGCGGAGTCGACCGTGATTTCAAGAAAGCGGCCAAATGGTACACCAAATCCGCCGATCAGGACATGGTAGAGGCACAGGTCAATCTTGGGGCACTCTACTGCGAAGGCATAGGTGTCAAGAAGGACCTTGCCAAGGCATACGCACTTTTCGAATCCGCCGCAAACAACGGATATGCACTCGGACAGTTCCGTCTGGGACTCATGTACGAGAATGGATGGAATGTCGAACAGGACTATTCACAGGCCGCCGCATGGTACAGATCTGCAGCCGACCAGGATCAGGCAGATGCATGTCTGGCACTTGCAAGATCATACGGTTGCGGATGGGGAGTGACGAAATCTGAGACCACCGCACTCAACCTAATCGAACAGGCGGTCAAACTCGAATCCCCCATCGCGATGGAACTTCTCGCAACCCTTTATTATTACGGAGAGGGCGTACCCAAATCCCTCACCAAGGCATACGAGCTCAACAGGAAGGCGGCAGAGAAAGGATACACCCCCTCCCAGGTCGCCATCGGAATGATGTACATGGATGGAGAAGGAGTGGAGGCTTGCCCCGAACTTGGAGTCACCTGGTTCAGGATCGCTGCCGTACAGGGTAACCCCGATGCACAGTTCAATCTCGCCATCGCCTACGATTTCGGAAAAGGTGTGGAGCAGGATTATGCCCAGGCTGCCAAATGGTATGCAATGGCAGGAGATCAAGGAAACGCCGATGCATTATGCAACCTCGGTGATATGTTCGAGAACGGGAGGGGAGTCAAACAGGATTTCGATAAGGCATTCCAGATCTATTCCGACTCTGCAATGAAAGGAAGCTGGCTAGCGGTCTGCTCCCTCGGAGATATGTATCTCAAGGGAGAAGGACGTCCTGCCGACAAGGCAAAGGCCATCCAGCTTTACACCGAAGCGGCAAAACATGGATGTGAGGAAGCTGTTGACGAACTCAACGCACTCGGTGAAACGATACCCGAGATTATCGAAGAGTGATTCAATCCTCTTCCTCGGCAAGGTCTTCCAGGTCGATGAATTTTCCAAACCAGTCTTCGCAGCCATCTAGATCTTCAAGAGTGACCTCGTCCCAGCCATTGGTGTCCGCGGTATCCTCCCAGTCAGATGCCTCGTCATCATCCTGTGCAACACCCTCCCCGAAAGAATACATACATGCCAGAGCTTTTGCGGATATGGGGGAACCCATGACTGCAGAACGCATAAGGTACATACGTGCCAGAATATGATTTCCGGAGACAAGGTGGTTCATTCCGATCTCTTCGATGGTGTCGATGTCGCCGGCCTCTTCACAGCGGTCAGCCCACTCCTGAGCCTTCTTCTTGTCCCTTTTGACACCGTCGCCGTTTCCATACATCATGGAGATCATAGACATCCCGTAAGGATCCCCTTCCTCGGCCGCCTTGGAAAACAGTTCGAAGGCCTTTCCATCATCCACTTTCACTCCGATGCCATACCCATAACATTGGGCGACCTCGGAGAGTGCTGGCACATACCCATGCTCCATCGAGGAGACAAACATTGAGAATGCCTTCTTGACGTCTTTCTTGACACCTTTTCCATTTAGATAATGGAAAGCGGCACAGTATTCGGCCTCGGGCAGATCGATGGAGGAGAATGCATCGAGAGAGGCGACAAACCCACCTTCCGAATATGTTCCGTACGCCTGTCCGAGTTCTGTGTTTCCGTCTTTGCCGGTGATGCTGTCAAGGAATGCCATATCTTCATCGAATACATGTTCCTATGATATTCTTTGCCCCTCTCTTTTATTATTAATAGAAGGAAGCGATAATCCCGCTGATACCATGACCGCTCCCAACCAGAACGCTGCCGAGATTTATTATCAGGCAGGACTCAACGCCTTCGAGAACAAGGATTACAAGAACGCCTTCGCACTCTTCCTTTCCGCCGCACAGAACGGAAACGCAGATGCTCAGTTCCGTATCGGCGTGTTCTATTACAACGGGATTCTTGTGAAAAGGGACATGGTAGAGGCACTCAGATGGTTCCGCCGTGCAGCTATGCAGGACCATGTCGGTGCCATGAGCGAACTCGGTATCATGTACGCTGAAGGCGTCGACACCCAGCGTTCACCGCAGAAGGCCTATGAATGGACCAAGGCGGCAGCCGACAAAGGTCATCCTCAGGCTATCTTCAATCTCGGTTCCCTATACGAAAGGGGAATCGGAGTCGAACAGGACTTTGTAAGGGCCGTACGCCTCTACGAAGAGGCTGCAGACCTTAAGGTACCCGATGCCTGCTACTGTCTGGCACATCTCTGTTATGAGGGACTCGGTACCAAGCAGGACCCTGCCAGAGCAGTACGTCTCTGTAAGAAAGCTGCAGACCTCGGCCACAGGGATGCCATCTACAGTACCGCCATCTTCTACTATGAAGGAGACGGAGTGGAAAAGGACGACCTCATCGCACTCAGATACTTCAAGAGGGCTTATGAGGAAGGCTTCCCCGACGTCAAGAAGTTCATCGACGAAATCCAGACCGGACAGTAAGGTGAACCTTTGGATACCAGATACGCGGACTGTCGCAAAGACAGCAGGTTCATCGATGCAGTGAAGCTCTACCAGGAAGGGGATGTCGACACCGCGCTAATGCTTTTCAAGAAATCCGCAGAGAACGGAAACGTCATCGCACAGTATGCGGTCGGCACAATTCTTCTGGGAAGAGGGGACAGTTCCGCCATAAGGTGGATCAGGAAATCCGCGGAAAGTGGATATCCTGAGGCGCAGTTCCAACTGGGGAACATATTCTATCTCGGATCCATGGGAAAGATCTCCCTCGAGGATGCGAAGAACCAATATCAGATGGCCGCAGAACAAGGACATGCAAAGGCCCAGAACCAGCTCGCCCTCATGTACATGAACGGCGAAGGGGTGAAGAAATCCGATGTGGATGCATTCGAATGGTTCACCCGTGCAGCCGAGAACGGTTACGCTGGCGCACAGTACAATCTGGCAACCATGTATGAATTAGGTCAATCGACTCCCATTTCATACAAGGATGCCTTGAAGTGGTATGAGAAAGCCGCAAAACAGGGAATATCCGAGGCACAATTCTGCCTGGCAGTTCTTTACTACAAAGGAAACGGCTGCGACCAAGATTCCGTAAAGGCTGCATTCTGGTATGGGAAGGCAGCCGAACAAGACCACCCTGATGCGGTGTACAATCTGGGTCTTATGTATCTCGACGGGGATGGCGTAGATAACGATCCTGTCAAAGCGGAAGAACTTCTCACCAAAGCATCCAAAATGGGCATTGCCGATGCAGATTATGCCCTCAATCTAATCAAGAAAAACAAAGGAGACCAGTAAATGAAAATCGCACCTGAACTTCCTATCCGCGAAAAGGACATGAATGATTCCGATCTCAGGAGCGCTCTCGAACTCCTGAAGGCAGGAAGGGACAGTGACGCATTCCAGTTCCTCCTTCTTTCCTCAAACAACGGCAATCCCTCCGCACAATACATCCTTGGAATCCTCTACGCCACTGGAAACGGAGTCAAGGAGGATTTCAAGATGGCTGTCGAGTACTTCACCAAGGCGGCCGAACAGGACATTCCCGAGGCACAGAACGATCTTGGAATGTGCTACTACGACGGAACCGGAACCAAACAGAATTACATGCTCGCGAACTACTGGTTCGGAAGGGCTGTGAAGCTCGGCAATGCCGAAGCACAGCTCCGTCTAGGAAATATGTATATGGCTGGTTGCGGCATCGAGAAATCCCCTGAGAAAGCCGTCGAACTCTTCGAGAAATCCGCTCAGGGAGGAAATGTTGATGCACAGTACAACACCGCCGTCGCCTATGAGACCGGAGACGGTGTCCCCCAGGATCTTAAGAAAGCAGCATTCTGGTACGAGGCTGCGGCGAAACAGGGTGACAAGGATTCCAAACGCAAACTCAAGGCTCTGAAGAAACTTCTCTGAAATTTTCCTCATGCCCTGGTACTGACAAAGTGCCAGGGCATTCCATTATTCTGCACCGAACGTATTTGAAGACAAATCATGGACAATGTCGAAAAACCGACATCGTAAAAATCATTCTACACTCGGATTTTTGCTCTGCTCTACTATTTGTCGTCGTCTCCCTTAAATATCTAGGATTTGAGCATGAACTTACGGGTTGAGGGGGACTGGTTCCCCAGAACCGCAATGATACTATGAACACATGCCGTGATGATTCAACCGTTGCAGCGGTTGTACAAAACGTCCTCACAGTCTCTGTACCTCCTGTGAGGGCCAATAATCCTTCCAAACCGGAAGATTTTGCGAGATCTTCCGAAAGGGACATGGTTCATTGCGGCAACTTGGAAAACAACATGGGCATCTCACCTGTTAATGGAAGAAACGATCGGTCCTGCAGAACCGACCCCGACCATAATGACTGCGCCGATCTGAATTCCATTATCCCCTCACCCTGCTTCTACGCAACGGACGTCCTGTCCTGGCACTCTTCGGAGGTGTATAACACATGCCGGGAGGATTTCTGAAAAGAGCATTGTTTAGGATGGCCCATAAGCCTGACAGTGTGCTGACGAGCCAGAAGATCATCGATACTAATCATTCTCTGAATCCGCAGTCCTGTGTGAATTCCAGATCCACGCTGGACCTTATGTGCGACCTGGTGTCCGATGAGAAGGACTGCTACCTGCGTGCGGCCTACTGTGTTTACTATATCGGTTATTACAAACCGTTCACATGCTGCAATGAAGACACTGCGTTCTATCTCGCATCCGATGCTCTGAAATCCGAACACGGACTTCCGGATAATGAGGCATTCAGGCATAAATTCGATATCTGGTGCAATGGTGACAGTCCGGTAGAAGAAATTGCCGAATGGCTGCGCACCTGCAAGACCTGAACACTGTGCCAGCATTTTCTTAAAAAAGGTCCATCGGACCACATCTGTTATGATGTGATCCGTATGGAAGGGGCCGAAGCCCCTAATGAGTTTAACAGGCGAAATACCCGTGCTTCCTGAGGCAACGCTTCTTCGCAAGGTTTGCAATGATGAAGTAGGTCAGTCCGATGAAGGGCATGAAGACCAGTGCGTACCAGGGGATTGCAACGAGACCGATGTCCTCGATCTGTCCGATGGGGGTGAAGGGGAACAGGGTTCCGAATGCAAGTGCAATCAGAGTGGTTGCAACCAGGATGGGTGCGGACCAGGACTGCAGGAAGGGAATCTTGTTGTTCCTGACGATGTGGATTGCCCATACCTGCATCCAGTACTGCTCGACACACCAGCAGGTCTCGAATGCTGCTACTGCTGCGAGGGACTGTTCTGCCTGCTCTACGGACATCGCCTCGAGCTTGGACTCAACATCGGTTACGAAACCGCCGGTGATGACGTCCCATCCGGAGTCGACTCCTGCACAGAACATGGGGATGACGACGAATGCGAAGAACACCCACGAGATGATATCGGTGACACAGCACATAGGTCCGTATGCGACAAAGACTGTACGCAGGTTCGTTGTATCCCAGTTCTTAGGTTCACGGACGTACTCGTCCTCGACGTTGTCCCATGCAATGAACATACAGGCGATGTCGTTGATCAGGTTGAAGATAAGGATCTGCATCGGTCCGATGGGCTCGAAGTCGAACAGAAGGGTCGCCATGATGAGAGAGAACATGTAACCGAAGTTGATTCCTCCGATCATCTTGACGTACTTGGAGGTGTTGCAGTAGACGCACCTTCCCTGGATTGCTCCCTGTTTGAGGACACCGAGGTCCTTCTCGAGAAGGATGAGGTCTGCAGATTCCTTTGCGATGTCTGCACCGGTATCGACGGAGATACCCACATCGGCCTGCCTCATTGCGACGGAGTCGTTGATACCGTCTCCGAGGAGTCCGACGGTGTGTCCCTTTGCACGGAGTGCGGTAACGATACGGGCCTTGTTGTCAGGAGTGAGCCTTGCGAACACGTTGCAGGTCTCGACTGCCTCCTGGAGTTCCTCGTCGCTCATTGCGTCGATCTGAGTACCGACGTAGACCTCGGAGGTTGCGAGGTCGATCTCCTCGCAGACGTATTTGGTGACGAACTCGTTGTCTCCGGTGAGGACCTTGACCTGGATTCCGTAATCCTTCATGTCCTTGATTGCATCGGCTGCGGATTCCTTGACGGGGTCCATGAAGACGATGAGTCCGGCGATGATGAGTTCGGATTCGTCGGCAGGACCGAAGTTGGTTCCGTCGGCGATGGGCTTGTAGCAGACTCCGAGGACACGCATTCCCTTGGTGCTGTACCACTCTGCGAGTCCGAGGATGTCGTTGGTGATCTTGTCGTCGATGGGCTGGATGTCCCTGTTCTCGTCAAGGTATCCGGTGGAGATGGACAGCATCTCCTGGATTGCTCCCTTGGAGATGACGAAGTCGATGTTGTCCTCGGTCCTCTTGACGACGACGGTTGCCCTCCTCCTGATGAAGTCGAAGGGGAGGTCGTTTACGAACTCATAGCCCTTCATCTCCTTGACGAGCTCTTCCTTCTCACCGGCGAACTCGTCGATGGCCCAGTCGATCTGGTTGGTGGAAGAGGTGAGGTTGGAGCTGTTAAGGCTGGAGTAGAGTGCGACGGTGGTGCTGTTGTTACCGAAGATGTCGCAGCAGGACTTGACGGAGATCTTGTTCTGGGTCAGGGTTCCGGTCTTATCGGAACAGAGAACGTCCATGGCTCCGAAGTTCTGGAGGGAGGTCATATCCTTGACGATGACCTTCTTCTTGGACATCTCGATTGCACCCTTTGCAAGGTTTGCGGTGACGATGGTGGAAAGCATCTCGGGCATGAGTCCGACGGCAAGTGCGATTGCATACTTGATTGCGTCGAACACACCGTCGTAGGTGGGGTCCCTTGCGATCATGATGACAAGAACGGGAGGGATCATGCAGACCATGATGGTGAGCAGGAGCTTGACAACCTTCTTGGTACCTACATCGTAGGCAGTCTTGGGTCTCTTTCCGGAAAGTTTGTCGGCCATTGCACCGAAGATGGTGTCGTTACCGACGTTGGATACGATTGCTTTTGCGGATCCACCGACGACGCTGGTTCCCATGAATGCGATGTTCTCGCACTCGAGAATGGATTTGGAAGGACTGTCGGTGTCGTTGGTCTTGGTGACCTCGGCGGACTCTCCGGTGAGAGCTGCCTGGTCGATCTTAAGGTGGTTGGATTCGAGGATACGGACATCTGCGGGGACTGTGTCTCCGGTGTCCATGATGATGATATCTCCGACGACAAGGTCCCTGGAGTCGATCTCTGCCTCCTCTCCGTCACGGATGACGGTGATGGTGGTGGAGACCATGCTCACGAGCTTGTCGGCGATCCTGGTGTTCCTGGTCTCCTGAATGAAGGAGACCGCTCCGGAAATGAGGATCAGGGAGGTGATGATGGTGATGAAGATGTAATCATCCATGAATCCTGAGTACATGATGCCGAAGATTGTTCCATCATTCTCGACATCAAGACCACAGAGAATGTCGTCTAGGAATGCGTAGCAGAATAGTGCTAGCGCAAATACATTGCAGAATGCACGGTAGAACCTCCTGAGTGCCCTGTGCTTGTCCTTGTTAGTTACGGTGTTCCTTCCGTACTGAACACGGGCTGCACTGACCTCCTCCTGGGTAAGTCCCTCGGGACGGCTACCGAATTCTTCGATGACGTCTGCACACTCAGCGGAAGTGGCAAACTTCATCCTTTCTTCAGGCGTAAGCGAACCATTAGCCATAAACCGTTGCAAAAACTCATTAGATTTAAAACAGTCCCTTCGCGCATGACGATTACGGGCCACATTGTCCCTGTAGGGACATGTGGGCGACAGGGTGTCCGAAATGGGACATAACCCCCGGGGGTTCAGTAAAAAATCCGGGTTCAAACCCCTTACTGGACATATGAATAAACAT